>JAGVIA010000077.1 GCA_020056305.1 archaeon
CCCCTGCTGGCAAGAAATCTTCTTTTGAGAATAAGACTGGGGCGCTTTCATCCAATGCCTGAAGGCATTGGGTTTCCCGCGCCTAGGCAACTAAGGCTCTCAAGGCTTCCCAGCCTTGCTGCATTATGAAGGGCGGTGCAATGCCGAAGTCCATCTTTTGCATTTACTTTTGCACCAAATTTTAGGAGAAGCTTTACAACCCCAAAATGATTAAGGTGGGACGCAGCGTGCAATGGTCTTTCCTCAAACGTGGCTTTGGTATTTGGGTCCGCGCCCAATCTTAGCAGCAATTCTGCTGCGTCTTCCCTCCCCCCATGGGCAGCCCAAAACAGCAAAGTAGCCGTATAAAACTCATCTCTGGTTTCAAGGCCAGACCTTCCAGAAATCAGCGCATCCAGAAGCGTATCTAAATCCGATACAACCTCCTTTCCCTCATCTTTTTTCAAAATTGTTTTGCAGTGTTTCTCCCCGATCATCTTTTTCAATGAGAAAATTGCGTTTCGCAAATCACGCCTCTCCTTTCCAGTCAAATCTTTTGTGCCAATCAAGAGTTTCAAAGTATTTTTTATCTCGTAAACATCCTCCGTCAATCTGTTTTTTGAAACAGCCAGTTTCCCTTTTTCGGAAAGCTTGCGAATGAATGTTTTTCTAGCTGGCAGGGCTGTGGGATGTGATTCTCTTCTGACTGGCGGTAACAATAGTTCCATGTAAGTTACTTTATGCACACTGCGATATTAAAGCGTATGCAGATTGATGGAATTTCTTTTTACGCCGCCAACTAATTATGGTTTGAAAACATGCAGATATGAACAATACAAATCTTTTTATTTCCCCTTTTCCAAATCAGGACCTCGTGATGACAACGAGGTATTTTTGAGCGCCGGTCCGAAGCCGGATGCGATGATTTGGATCTTGAGTTCTGACTCATATCCCTTTTTCTTTTAGAAAGAAAAAGGGTTGAGGGGTTCAGCATCGTCCTTCGGACGATGTCTGATGCATTTTGCAAAGCAAAATGCACATCACCCCAAAAAGAAAAAAAGAGAGACAATGGCATTTAGCGAAAAATTCCATCTAAGCGACGGGAGCGAAATCCTAATCGAGCAGCTTACGGGCCGCGAGGACGTGCGGGATTTGCTCAACCACATAAACGCGCTTGTGAAGGAAAAAACATGGCTTCTTGTGGACAAGCCGCTAACGCTACCATACGAGAAGAAATGGTTCAAAGAGCAAGTGAAGAAAAACAGGGGCGGCAAGTGCATCTACCTGAAGGCGCTTGCAAACGGCAAGCTTGCCGCCACCGCAACTGCGGAACGCGGCAAGGATAACGACAATGGGAATGTCGAAGTTGGGATAGCAATACTTGCGGAATGGCGCGGCATGGGATTGGGCAGGAAACTTCTTTCAACCGCAATAATGCTTGCAAAAAAGAGATGGAAGCCAAGGAACATCTACCTGACGGCATTTGAGAAAAACACTGGTGCCATTGGCCTTTACAAATCACTGGGCTTTAGGCAAATAGCAGTGCTTCCAAACTGGACAAGGCATTATGGAAAATACGAAAGCCGCATCCTGATGCTTCTAAAAAAGTAATCAAACTGCCTTTGCAGCCTCGTGCAATTTCTTCCTTGCGCCAGCCAGCTTCTTTCTCTCCTCATTTACCTTTGCAACAAGCCCCTTTCTCTTCTCCTCATCAACGTCAAATCCGAATTTTGCCGCCTTGTCAACACTCAATGCCTCGCGCAATTTCGCAGGAGCAACAGACACGCGCGCCTTTTTCTTAAGCTCATCAGCAGAAAGCGTGGAAAGCTTGCGCTTCTCTTTTGCAAACTCGCGCGCAATCTCCCCAGTTATCTTGTGCGCATCGCGGAATGCCATGCCATTTTGCGCCATCATGTCCGCAAGCGCTGTGGCGGACGCATAGCCCTCTTCAAGCTCCTCTTCTATTCTCTTTTTGTCAAATGCCAAGCCAGCAACAACGCCTGCAAGTATGCCAAGCGACTGCCTTGTTGTCTCAAATGCCATCATCATCGCATACTTGCTCTCCTGCGAATCCGAATTGTAGCCCGACATAAGCCCCTTCAGAAGCGAAAGCAAATGCACCTGATTTGAAATCACCCGGCTTGCCCTTCCGCGCACAAGCTCCAAAACATCTGCATTCTTCTTCTGCGGCATTATCGAGCTGCCAGTGCAATATTCCTCAGGAATCTCAAGCAATTTCTTTTCAGAGAGCCAAAGCAGCTCTTCACTTAGCCTGCTTGCCCTCACCATCACAAGCGCAAGCGCGCCAACCACGCCCGCCTCAATCTCCCCCCTGCTGCCAGTCGCATCAAGCGCATTTTTTTGCACTCCCTCAAACCCCAGCAATTCGGCAGTATATTTCCTGTCAATGGGCCATCCTGTCCCTGCGACTGCGGCAGCGCCAAGCGGATTCTGGTTCACGCGCAAATATTCATCAAGAAGCCTCCCACAGTCCCGCGAGAATCCCTCGATATATGAGCCTGCCCAAAATGCCGTGGATATGGGCTGCGCCACTCTTGTATGCGTATATGCAACCATTGGCAAGCGGTGCGCCCCTGCGCGGTAAAGCGCCTCTTGCAGTTCGAATATCCCATCGCACACTCCCAGTATGGCATCCCTCATGTACAGCCGTCCATCCAGGTTCACCTGGTCGTTTCGCGAGCGTGCTGTATGCATCATTTTTGCAGAAGTGGAAATTTCAATGGTGCGCGCCTCGACATTCATGTGCACGTCTTCGAGTTCCTTTTTCAAAACGAATTTCCCGCCCTCGTATTCTGACTGCACTTTTGAGAGCGCGGACAATATTTCCCGCGCGGCTTTCGGCTGCAATATCTTCTGCCGTGCAAGCATCACCACGTGCGCCATGCTGCCCTCGATATCATATTTCACAAGTTTTGCGTCAAGTGCGATGTTTTCGCCGCTGTTGTAGTCAAAAAGCGCATCTTTCTGCCTTTTCGAGAAGACACCATTCCAAACGTTTGCCATGCCTATGGGTTCAAGTCGAGATATTATAAATTTTGCCTACAGCAGTTTCGCAAATAGCTCAGCATCGCCTTCGGCGATGTCTGATGCATTTTGCTCCGCAAAATGCACATCGACTGCTTCTAGCAAACCCGGCGCCATGCCCTAAAGCACGGGCTGTCGAATCACTTTTCGGGTTTGCTAAAGTGCCCTAAAACGGCTTCTCGTAAGTAGCCTTCATTGCCTTCACAATTGCCTGCGCCGCAGCCTCTTTTGCCTCGCCATTGTAATACGGCTTTATCTTGTCATAATCATTTGGCGAGAGGCCCCATGACGCGATTGCCGAAAGCCCTGCTTTCAGTGACGCAAACTGCCCGACAGCCTCCTCGGTAAGCGGCCTTGCCATTGGGACTTTTGGTACTTGCTTCTGGATTGCCATGCCCCATCAATGCCTCTGAAACATTAAAAATGTGCTTGCACAAACATGGCATATGACAGACGAGCTTGAAGACCAGTTGATTGCCAAAACAGAGGAGCTGGAAGTTGAGCACAAGCCTGCGGAGGCAGTGGAAACCGCAACCGAGCTTGCGCGATTAGACCCCAAGGACGCAATCGTGTGGTTCATAAAAGGAAAAGCACACTACGTGGCAGGCGAATTCGAGGAGTCCCTCTCCTGCCTTGCGCGCGCGGCAGAAATAGAGAAAGAGCGCCCGGAAATATGGCACATGATGGGATACTCCCTAATTTCCCTGCAGCGCTATGAAGAGGCAAAAGACGCACTTCAGTATGCCTGTGACCGAGGGGAATCCAACGTGGAGGCGCGCACAGTACTCTCATTCGTGCAGTTCATGCTTGGAAAAAATAAGGAAGGCACTGCTAATTTCAAGCTCGCAGTTGACCAGAACCCCGTGATTGCATGGGAGCTTGCAAACCACTTCTACGAGAAATTCCTCTCCAAAAGCGACGCGATTACGCCAACCACAAAATCAATCGTTGAGCGCACGATTGAAACACTTAAGCTCCTCAAGGTGCAGAATGCGCCCATTTCCTGAAAAAAACTTTCGGCGATTGCCGATTATAACATGGTTCTATTTTTAAAATAACCTCGTTATAAGAAATGCATGCTTGCAGAATTCGTAATCACTTTCCGCGAAACATTGGAAGCCGCGCTCATTGTAGGCATCGCCCTTGCCTTCCTTGCCCGCACAAAAAACACGCACCTGAACGTGCATGTCTACCTGGGCGTGGCAGCAGGCATTGTGGCAAGCGTCGCAGCCGGCGTGCTCCTCTTCTCTTTTTTCGGCGGGCTTGAGGGCACTCTCGAGCAGTTATTCGAAGGCACGCTCATGCTGGTTGCCGCCGTTGCCATTTTCACAATGATACTCTGGATGCTAAGCCAGCGCCATTTTGCAAAGCAGATTGAAAACGAGATGCACCTGCGCATTGAGAAAAAATATGCAATCGGCATTGCCCTCTTCATTTTCATCTCTGTTTTCCGTGAGGGACTGGAAACCGTAATCTTTCTCGCATCCGCCCTTTTGCAGGGGACAGGCGGCATCCTGCTCTCATGGGCCGGTGGCATCGGGGGCATTGGCGCGGCAGTGGCGCTCGGCTTCCTTCTCTTTGAAACGAGCCTTCGGGTGGATTTGAAGCACTTTTTCACCGCAGCCAACCTGTTCCTTGCGCTCTTTGGCGCAGGCATACTCGCGCACTCGGCGCACGAGTTTCAGGAGGCAGGCATCCTGCCTTCACAATCCCCGCTCTGGAGCACAAAAGGGCTGCTTGACCAGTCAAGCACAGAGGGCAGCTTCCTGCGCATGATGTTCGGCTATGCGGATGAGCCCACTTCCCTTGAGGCATTCGCATATCTCTCGTATATTGCGCTCTTTGGCGCTGCATACTTTGCAATAAGCAACAGAAAAGAAGCGGAAGGGGAAAAGGCAAAAAATGCAAGCCAGAAATGAAAAATAAAACAAAAAGACGCCTAGTTCTTTTTTTTGTGGGAGGGAGATGGGAGCTTTTTTCAGCTCCAGCTCATGCTCTCAAGGGTCATCTGCTGCATTGGCGGCTGCGGCTCAGGCTGCTTCTTCCTTGGCCGACCAGCGCTTTGCAGTACAAGCCTGTCCTGCTCCATGCAAAGCACGAATGCCATGCGCATCATTTCCATGCGCCCCATGATTCCCTCGATTTCATCATACGAAAGCCCGTTCACGTCCATTTTCATTCATATCACCCTTGTTTGCTTGTGATATGACGGCGGATTTTTGCCTTATAAACAGTCCAAAGGGGTACCTTGCCGGTGGCTTGCCGTAAAAATAGCTTACTTGTCCTCTTCTTTCTGTTTTTTCTCCCCACCCATCTTCAGCCTTCTCCTTGCGCGCCTCTTCTTTTTCTTCTCCATCAGCCTGCCTTTCTCTCTTACCACTGCCGCCTCAAAGTCGAGGCGCGCCCGCTTGTCTATCTCGGGCAAATCAAACAGCATAAGCGGCGCTCTCGAGGAAAATGCAGTAGGCTTGCGCTTGTGCTTGCCGTCTTTTTCCTCCTCTTCGCGCTTTCGCATCATGGCTTCCATGGGAAAATTACACAATGGCAACTTTTATTAGCCTGCCACCAAATACTGGCATGCCAAGCCCAAAGAAGGACGAATCCGTAAATGGATGCATGCGCTGCGGGAGTGGCAAGCTCCAATCAATGGCAAGCGGCTCGAACGTGATCCCGCAGGCATTTGGCATCGCCCCTGTCATGGGCTATGAGCAATGCCGCAGATGCGGATATTACGGAATCCCGCTCATTTTCGACAGCGATGAGATAAGAAAAGAATACGAAAACAAAAAGCAAAAGAGGCAATAAATGCCCAGTCGAAAGCCTGCAAAGAAAAACAAAAAATCTGCCAGCGTGTTAGCGTGTACGCGCTGCGGCAGCTGGAACCTTGAATCAATGGTGAGCGGCTGCAAGGATTTTCCGATGCCTTTTGGCACCGCACCTCACAACGGGTACCAGCTGTGCAGGCACTGTGGCTATTTCGGCTTGCCCATCATATGCGACAGCGAAGAGATAAGAAAGAAGTATGAGATGAAAAAATCCAAGGGGGGATTTTTTCAGCAGCCGTAAACGTGGTTTACGGCTCAAAAAGCAAGCGCCACTAAACATTCCAGTTGATCATATATGGAGCCAAAACGCGAGTACAAGCGCGCCTTCTTCGGCCGCGTGCGAAAGATGCTAATCGAGTGCGACATCGCGCTCGAAGTAGTGGACGCGCGGGACATTTCTGGCACGCGCGTGAGAAAGCTCGACGTCGCCTTTGCCGACAAGGTAATCATCGTCGCGGCAAAATCCGACATCTTCCACGGCACCCTTCCAACTCATGCCGATTCCATCCCGATAATTGCCTTTAGCAGCCGCGTTGGAAAGGGCGTGCGCCGTGTGCTCCAGGCGCTTGATGATAAAAAAGCCGCAATAGACGCGCGGCGCAAGAAGCACGGCAAGCTCCCCATGGTGCAGATGAAAGTCGGAGTGTTCGGCATCCCCAATGTTGGCAAGTCCACGCTCATCAATGTGCTCTCGGGCAGGCATGGCGCCCGGACAGGCTTTAAGGCAGGCGTGACTGTCGGGCCGCAGTGGATGACTCTCCGCAATGGCTTCCTGCTCTGCGACACTCCAGGCGTCGTGCCATTGCACGCAGGCGACGAGGGCCTTGCCCTCAAAGCCGCGCTCGACGTGGAAAAGCTTCACGACCCGGAAGAGACCGCGCTTCGGCTCATAGATGCGGCAATCAGCTCGAAAAACCCATCAATCTTTGCCGCATATGGCATTTCCGAATACGAGAATGCCAATGATGCCCTTGAGGCAATAGCAAAGCGGCGCGGCATGCTCCTCGCAGGGGGCGAGCTAAATTTGAAAGAAGCCTCAAAAGTGATCATCCGCGAATACCAGAAGGGCAAATTTGAAATCCGCAAAGAGGAATAGGCTGCCGTTCAGTGCGTTTTAAAAATAATGGCGTTATACTAAAACACATATCGGAGACAAATGCATACAATTACATTTATATACTCCTTTAGACACAATAATAGATGATAATTATGCCAGCAGTATTCATAGAAAAATTGCTGCCGCTGTCAAATGCGCAGCTTAATCACGCCAGGGCAAGCATACACAAAAAGAGCATGCCTATTGCAGATCAGGCAAGCAAGCTTTTCCAACTGCGGGAAATCTTCCGCAGGATCAAACCGGTTGACGAGCCCATAATTGCCAGAAACAGCCTCATGATCCGCGAGCTTACGCAGGAAATAGACGCACTCGAGGCCTCTTACAAGGATTTCTGGTGCAAATACGAAGGCGTGGAACTTGCCCTTGACATTGTGCTTACGGCAAAGCGCGTCCTTGCCCTTGCCGGCGTGCCGAAGTGCATGGAGCAAAAGCATTTGCGTGACATAATGCCAAAACTAATCGCATTGGGGAATCCTGACGTGTTCTGGCAAATGGAGGCGGTTCTGTCAAAGATAACCGATGCCCAAGACCGGGAAACTGCGTATGTTGCCATGCTTGATGGCATAAGAGCGGCAAAAACTGGTGCCGTTTTTTTCAATTTTCTCTCATCGCTTCTTGATTCATACAAATTGGTGCATCCGGATGAATATCCAGAGGCGCAAGTCTCGCCTGCACCGCACAAGCCGGCAGTAACCATCGAGCATCCGCCTGCTACGCATATTCCTACAAGCGCCACAAATCCCCCCATGCCTTTGAGCATAAGCTACAAAATTGGCGAGCTTAGGCTTGAGCCGCACCATGTCGCCGCCAACCTGAAGAGAATTGCAGACTCATTCGAACAGCCAGAAGGCGGAATGGCTGCAAGATCGCACAGCAACTTGTGCGACAGGTCGCAACGCGTGCTTCCCATGCAATTCACCGAGCTTTCGCGCTTTGACAAAATAGAAGTCAAGCCAGACGGCAAGATATGGGTTATGCAGGATGGCAGGGGCGGATACCGCAACGACCTGCCATCACTAATCGCGCATTTCGTAGAGAAAACATACCACCTTGCGGCATGGGCAAAAATACTCACGCCACAATTGCGAGCCGAAAATGTTGGCGCCCAGCGCGCATACAAGCATGCAAGCGACCCGCAGGCAGACGAGCATAACCTGCGGTTTTACACAGGCGGCTTTGTCTCAGCCATAATAGATGAGATGCTTGTTTCCGACAAGTTTGCCCGGAAGATTATGCTTGAGGCAGGCATTGAAAGCAGGCTTGTCCATTTCGTGCTGCACCTTCGTGAAACAAAGCGCGCAATCACTGACTTGCAGTCTGGAGGCAATCACGGCCTGCAAGCCTGAAAAAGGTTATAAACCACGCCCAAGCAGCTTTATACGAGGGATAAAATGAAACTATTTGTAAAGAATGTAGGTTCCATAGACAGGCTCGTGCGCATTGTGATAGGCGCGGCTCTCTTCTATGGCGCCCTTGCAGTGCTTTCCGCACCCCTCTCATACCTTGCGGGCATCGTCGGCATCGCACTGCTCTTCACAGCAGCATTTGGCACCTGCACGCTATACACTCTGCTTGGCATAAGCACCGGTGGCAGTGCGCCAAAGAAGGCAAAAAAGAAGTAGGCCGCTTGCTCAGGCTATTGCAGCCCGCACGGTTTTCTGTTTCGCCTCAGACAGTGCCATCATCGCAAACCATGCCGCATATATCGCAACGGTTATGAAAACCCCAAGCGCAATGTCGCTCCAAACATTCTTTCCAATAAGCGCAAGCTGCCCGTTCCACGCATGGTCCACAATGCCGAAAATCGCCCCTCCTCCAAGAAGCAAATTCAGCTGCTCCCCCGGCAAGTCCTTTTTCTTGCGTATCGCCCTGTGCGCAAATATCATTGCCATCGCAGCAGTTGGAAACAGATAGCATACCATCATGACCACCTGCGTGCTTTTCCGCCGCAACATTTATAGGCAATGCGCCCGATTCCTCTGTACTGACCCCCTCCAGGACTGGACAGGTTGAAACCTGAAGGTTTTTACCTCAAAAGTCCAAAAACAACAATCGTCTGGAGGGATTTGAATGAAGA
>JAGVIA010000032.1 GCA_020056305.1 archaeon
CGACTTTGAGCTCAATGGTTTTGGACATAGAAGCACACCTCGATAATAGCTGAAGAATAGGGGAAGCTCATTTATAAATAAGTTGGGTTTTGTTCGAGATAACCCGGGATTGCTTTAGAGAACATAAATTGGCTATCTAAAAGTGCCCCTGTAACCTGCGCCTGCATCGTAGAAATGGAAGTAGTAATCGCCCTTGCTATTTTCCTGTACAACCAATACGGCTCCCCCATGCTTTGCCCTGAGATCTTTTTGGTGGTTCTCGATAATCTCGCGTATATTGTCTTTTCCCTTAACAACGGAGGTATTCCTTACGATTTTGTCTCCATCGTCAAGTTTCTGCTCAACCCATCCAGACTCTCCAAAACGCGGTTTCCGCTCAACCCCTGGAGAACCTCCAAAACGCGTAAAGACTCTGGTGTCCAGAATCGCATAAATAAAACCATCATTCGCAATTACACACTTCTGTTTCTGGTAATTTATGCTGGAGCCGTGGATGTAACTCAGCCAATTGTTTTCTTCCCTTTTTCTTTCTTTGAGTAAGCTCGTTCCTTTTGGAAGCTTCACTGTTTTCCTCACGCCTGTCCTGTCCGCCTTTGCCTCGGTGAAAAACTCGCTTTGGCGCACTTCCTGCGGCGGTTTCTGCTTTTCTGCCATATTGCAATTTCCCGGGCTTATTTAATATGCTTTTCCAAAAGCTAGCGCACAAAGTCCTTGCGCTCTGGCGCAGGCGGCATGCTTGCCGGGTTGTAGAAGATGGCTGTGATGTCCGCAGGCGGGTCATGCGCCTTTATGCAAGAGATTTTATTGTTGCCAGATTCGCGCATGAGCCGTTCCAATTCGCGCTGGACGGCTGCCGGAATTTCCTCCCTTTTTACCCGTGTTCCGTCCCTGCCGTCAAACCAGCCAAGAGGGCTGTTGTAGAATGAAAGATTGCTCACAAACTCGCCAAGCGGCTTGCCTGCAGCGTCGTAGACATAATACGCGAGCGCCTTTACCTGCGCCTTTTGGGCTTTTTCGTCAAGGATGTTCCATGGCGATTGGGATGGCTGCTTTTCCAGCTGCGTTGGGCCGCCCATAAAATCACCAGATTATCTTCTTGCCAAAACAGCCAATAAACCTATGCCAATGGCATTGCCGCTTGCCTATCTCCTCGCCAGTACGGCAATCAGCCCGATTCCCAATATCAGCCCGGTTGCCGCAGGGCATGGGAGATGAGGAATTTTTGCAGAGCCTGCCTGGCCGGCTTGCCCGCCAAGCCCCTGCTGGCCATCTTCCCCTGCCTGCGGGCTTGCGCCAGATACTGTGGCATTCACTATCAAGCCATTTATGGAATTGTCAAGGTCTTCTATCGCAGTGTCAAAGCCCGGCAGCTGCTCGTAATCCAGCACAGAGTGCATCTGGTCTGTCAGGCTCATTATTTCTTCCTCTGCAGGCGCAGCAGACTCATTCCCAATCACTGCCCGAGATTTGTTGAGCTTCTCAGATACAGCGGCAAGGCGGGCAAGCACCGCATCGCGCTTTTCCCGCGCTTCGCTGACTTTTTCGTTTGCAGTATCTATTGCACTGCGGAAATCCGCTTCCCTGGCAAGCGCTTTTCCGTATAAGCCCTCGTCTGACAAATTCAGTATATGCGAATAAATGCTGTTTGCCGCCGCTATTTTCTCCTCTGCAGCCGAATAGCGGATGACTTTTGATGCATCAGCATAGCTCTCATTGAGCCGCAGAAGCGCATACTTGCCGCTTGAGCGAAGGTCATATACCCTGCCTGCCCGGGTGGAGAGGTATGTGCGCTGCGCAAAAGTGGCAAACAGGATGGAATTGGCACGCGACTGCACGCCAGAAAGCGCGCTTAGGTCTTCCTTGAGGCTTGCAAGCGACGAGCGCAGGGAAACGAGGCTGCCTCGTTGGTAATTCGGGTGCTTGCAATACTCAAAGCACTTCTTGGTGACCGTGCCACTGCATCCCTCGTCAGTGCGGTTTAGCACCACTGGGTTGTCATAGAGCGTATCGGAGAGAGCGATGATGCCATCGAGTGCATCTATTTTTTCCTGTATTCGCACGCCTCCCTCCCGCATTGCATCCAAATCTTTCTCAAAGTCCACTGCCGCGCTGTTTAAGTTTGAAGTATCGTTTGTCCAGCTGCGGCTGGACTCCCAGAACTGGTCCGCATTTATGACTCCCTCGCAAAGCGGCACGCCAAAGCACGCGCGCACGCAGCTCTCGCGGTCAGTGCAGGGCAGCTTGTCAGTGCCAAGGAGCTGGCGGCACTGCGCCTCATCATTCTTCTTGCCTGCCAAAAACGCCGCGATGGTGCTTTTGGACAATTCGAGCTTGGAATCAAAATTCGCGCGCGCATAGACATCTTCCGCTAGGATTTTCATTGCAAGCGCGCTGCCGTTTATCTCCTTGCCAGATGACGGGTCAAAGATGAATGTCTCGTTCCCGTTTATCAAGATGAGGGAATATTTCGCGTCATTTGCCTGAAGCGTTCTTATCTGCACGGCGTCATCAGGCTCGGTTGTTATTGAAATGAATTGCTGCGCAGTCTGGGAAAAAATTGGCTGGCAGAAAAGCATGAATGCAAAAAGCGGGATTATGCAAAAGCGCAGGGCAGAGTTTGGCGTTTTACCTTCGCAATTTTCTTTCCCCATGCAGCAAAAAACAGATGCAACATTTTAAAGGATGCTATTCGATGAACAACCATGGCAGTCGGAATAACAAGGCACGCGCTGGATGCTTACCTAAAGAACGCCCGGATGATATCTTTTTTCGCAATTCCAGGGCTTTTCGCCCTCGCTTTGCCAATACTTATGCAGACGCCAGTGTTCAATGCTTTTGGCGCAAGCTTCCTTCGCACAGGCTCGATTCCGGACCTTACAAACATGGACATCGGCATCATGATTTTCACTCTTCTCATATCGCTCTATCTTCTCTCCCTTGCAATCGTGAACATAAATATCGTGATTAAGTCCCAGAGAACGGGCACGAACATACGAAGCGAGGTGCTAAAGGGGATAACCGGATACACGCTGAATGTTTTCTGGCTGTTTTTGGTGGGCGAGCTTCTCCTGCTCATCATACAGCTTGTCACGTTTGAGTTTGGCGTGCAGCACTGGCTTGCGCCGCTTCTCTCCCTGCTTGTCACAATACCGCTCTTCTTTGCGCCAACCGCACTCGTGATTGACGAGCTGCGCCCGTTCCGCGCAGCGGAAAAATCAATTCGCATATTCATCTCGAAATTCCCGTACATAATATGGTGGTTTGCAATCGCGTTTGTCTCCCTTGTAATCGTGCATTCGCTGTTCCTGTTCATATTGCCCCATGGCATCGCGCCGATTGCGACCATGGTGATAAACGCGCTTGTGCTGATGCCTTTCCTGATTGTGCTGCAGACGCAGGTCTACTTGTCGAAGTATACGATACTGGCATAAACAAGTTGCCAGCAGGGCCTTAACTTCCAGCATCAACATTCTGACCAATACATGATTCAAGTTCTTTGCACCGATTGCCCAGCAGCTCTTCTCTCCCATCAGCAGCCTTGGCTCTTAGGCCTGCCCTCGCTTTTTCCATGTCCGTTGATTGCGCTGCAATTTTCTTTTCTAACTCTGCAGGATTCGCGTAAAGGTCTCTGAAGCACTTGGGCATTACGAGCAGGCCCTTTTGGTTGACTCCCATGCAATCGAGGCATCTTTTTGCCTCTGCAAAGGCAAAATAGTTTGGGATTCCGCTGTTCATAATATTCGCCATAATCTGCCCGACCCTTGAAATAAACAGGCACCGCACCAAATCGCCCCTCTCGCCTTCAGGCTGATTTGCCATCTCCACAAAATAGTTCGATATTTCCTTTGTGACGGCCGGGTGGACGTCATAGAGAAAAAGCGTGTCGATGTAACTCCCAACGGTTATGCTTGCGCCGATGGCGACGCCCCTTTCCCTTGCAAAACCCTCAAGCAGGACAAGGGTCCGGGCAGCCATCAGGGCGATTTTTTCATCATCGTGCTCGGCATACCTAAACAGGAGCTCTGCAAAATCCCGAACAAAGGCTTTCCTAAGCGCATGCGGAATTTCATCTACAGCTTCAATAAGCGCAGTTATAACATCTGCCATGCCTGCGATAGCCTCCTCGCTGTTTTTTGGATTTACCTTCGCAAGTGCGGCAGAAAGCTTGCATGCGGTCTTATGGCTCAGCTTGAACTGATTGGCAGAACCGCGGCTTCGGTCGCTAGTTGAAGTTTCAGTACCTGAATGGTGATAACGCACAAAAACTGTCCTTGGCTGCATCGAAGAGGAGCCATGCTCTGTTCTTGTTCCTAAATCCACGAGCGGGTTTTGCATGTGTTGGCAAGTACGCATAAATCTCCCACGTCCCACTTTTGTGTCAGGAGGCTTAAAAGCCTTTACATCTGCACCGGGTTATTCAAAATAAGTCTGATTTTCGCGCCAGGGGTATTTTGCCCAGATGATCTTGCGGTGGTGGAACGAATACGCGCCATTCTTGCACTCTGCCTCTTTTGTGAATTCGAATTCGTACTTGCCCCCAAGCTCGGAGTTGAACATTATTTTCACCTTCATCCTGCCGCCCTGCGAATCGGCTTGCCGCAAAAAGGCAGTTATGTCAGCAAAGCGCGCATTGGGAACATTGTCCTCTGACACGTCAAGATGCCTCTCCTCTATGCGGTGATGCTTCCCATGCGCCATAAGGTCAATTGTTAGGTCGTATATCGGATGCTTGAGCGTGTGATAAGTGAAGAGCGCGCGCTTTCCCTTTCCCTCAAGCTCCCAGACAAAGACCGGCCGCACCGCAAGCTCCGCATTCGTGATGCTCTCGCTTCTTGCAGACACGAGATTCGCATATGCGAAATAGAGAAGGGAGAGGGTTGCGATTATCTCAAGGGCGCGCAGGTAAACATTCGCGGCGTCCGGCGCTATGGCGCCGGCATAAAACTCCCAAAGAGTGAGGCCCATGACGCAAAGCAGGACGAATATTATGGCATATGGGAGGGACTGCCTGCCCTTCAGCTTTATCATGAGCAGATAACCCATAGCTGTTTTAAATAACTTATCGAAATTCCCTCATGAGCGTCATTTCTTCCCGTAAGGAGGAGCACGTCAAGGTGGCAATGGGAGAGGCGGCAGACTACCAGAAGGGCAGCGGGTTTGGGGATGTGGAGTTCGTCCATTGCGCGCTTCCCGAGCTTGATTTGGGCAACATTGACACAAAAACAACTTTTTTGGGCAGGGAATTCTCAGCTCCCCTTGCAATAGAGGGCATGACAGGGGGCTATCCGAACGCAAAGGCAATCAATGCCAGGCTTGCAGCTGCCGCAGATGTGCAGAACGTGATTTTCGGGGTAGGCTCGCAGCGGGCAATGCTAAAGCATCCGGAAATGGCAGACACTTTCAAGGTGCGCCATGTTGCCCCGCATGTTTTTCTCATCGGCAATATAGGCGCAGTGCAGCTTGGGGAATATGCGCCTGCTGCCATTGAGGCGATGATCAAGGACATAGACGCAAACGCGCTTGCAATACACCTAAACCCCCTGCAGGAGGCAGTGCAGCCCGAGGGAGACATCAATTTCGAGGGATGCGCTGCGCGCATAGAGGCGTTGTGCGACGAGCTTGACGTGCCAGTAATCGTGAAGGAGACAGGCGCAGGCATCAGCGCATCGGTTGCAAAAAAACTCAAGAACGCAGGCGTTGGCGCGATAAACGTTTCAGGCTCTGGGGGGACATCCTGGAGCAGAGTTGAGTATGAAAGAGGAAAAGATGGAAGCGGAAAGCACCTTGACGCGCCTGCGATAAACGCGCATGTCGGGGCAATGCACAGTGCGCAACCGATAAACGCGCATGTGGGGATGGGCACGCAGGCATCCGGCAATGCGCATATTGGCGGGGCGCAGGCATCTGGAACCGGCGTGAGAATTCCACATTCTGCTGTTCCGGGTTTCGAGGACTGGGGCATCCCAACAGTTGAGAGCATTGTGCAGTGCTCAGGCATCCTTCCCCTGATTTCATCAGGCGGGATACGTTGCGGCATTGATGCGGCAAAATCAATCGCGCTTGGGGCAGAGATGGCTGGGGCTGCAAAGCCTTTCCTGCTTGCCGAAAATCCGGAGAAGAAAATAGGGGAGTGGAAGGCGCAGATGGCAACTGCCATGTTCCTTACCGGATGCAAAAATATTGCCGCATTGAAAAAGGCGCCGCTTATAATTACGGGCAGGACAAAAGATGCGCTTTTGGCAATTGGAATTGATGTGCAAAAATTCGGAAAGCGCGCATAGAAAGTTTGCAGATGCAGCAAAATACAAATGGAAAGCATTTGTGGTCGATTTTTCCCGCGTTTTTGGCATTTGGCTTGCGTTATTTTTTGCGCATCCGCATACTGCACTTTCCGCTCTTCTTTTATCCTTTTCCGCCGATATTCCCCGTATGGCACTCGAGGAAATAATCCGCAAGCACTGCCTCAAGAACGCGCATGACTACAAGCTTGCCATCCCTGCAAAGGTTATTGGCAAGGTGATTGCCGAGTGGCCTGATGCAAAAGCCGACATGAAGGGCACAATGGCAAAAATAAACGAGATTGCAAAAGAGGTAAATGCGCTCACCTATGAGCAGGCAGAGGCGGAGCTTGTTAAATACGAGGGGCATTTTGAGGAAATGGCAAGGCTGAAAGTCGAGGCTGATGCGAACCGGAAAATCGAGCTGCCCGGGGCGCAGATGGGCAAAGTGGTGACAAGGTTTGCCCCTGAACCTTCAGGGTATCCGCACATCGGGCATGCGAAAGCCGCTTTCTTATCCTATCAGACTAGCCAGCAATACGAGGGGAAAATGCTTTTGCGGTTTGATGACACAAACCCTGAAAAGGAGTTGCAGGAGTATGTGGATGCGCTTCGCGACGGGCTGCTGTGGCTTGGCATTTCCTGGGTGGCAGAGACATACACCTCTGACCGGATGGTGGAGCTTTACACATTTGCCGAGGAGCTCATGGTAAAGCATTCAGCGTATGTTTGCACGTGCGCGCCTGATGTGATAAAGAAAAACAGGATGGAGATGCGAGAGTGCGACTGCCGCGCAAACGACGACCAGGGGAATTTGCTTCTCTGGAAGAAAATGCTTGGGGAAAAAATAGCAGCAGGCGGCGCGATTTTGCGCTTCCGCGGGGGCATGCACGCGCAAAATACGGTGATGCGTGACCCGGCTCTTTTCCGCATATTGGAAGCGGAACACTATAGGCAGGGCAAGAAATACCGCGTCTGGCCCTCTTATGATTTTGAGGCGCCCATCATGGATGCAGAAGAGGGCGTGACATATGCCATGCGCAGCAAGGAGTACGAGCTCCGGGACGAGCTCTATTTTGCCATTTTGGAAAAGCTTGAGCTGCGAAAGCCCGTTCTCATAGATTTCTCGCGCCTCTCCATAAAGAACGCGCCTCTTTCAAAGCGCCTGATAACACCTCTTGTGAAAGAGGGAAAGGTGCATGGCTGGGACGACCCGAGGCTGCCCACGCTTGCAGGCCTGCGGCGCAGGGGCATATTGCCCGATGCTATCCGGATATTTGTGCTGTCGTTTGGCCTCTCGAAAGTGGAATCTGAGCCTGGCTGGGACAAGCTGCTTGATGAGAACAGAAAGCTGCTTGAGCCAACTTCGCAGCGGAGATTTTTTGTTTCAACCCCGGTGAAGCTTACTGTTAGCGGCGCGCCTGCAAAAAAGGCAATCCTGCGGAATCATCCGAACAATGATGCCATGGGGACGAGGGGAATTGAAACAAATGGCGTATTCTTCATCTCCGGCAACGATGCCGCAGCGCTAACTCTTGGCGAGACATTCCGCCTAAAGGAGCTTTACAATGTGAAAATAACGGAGAAGGGCGAGAGCAACATTGTTGGGGAGTTTGCAGGTGAAGAGCTCATTGAGGGCAAGAAACTGCACTGGGTGGCAGAGCCGAACGTCCCATGCAGCGTGCTTGTGGCGCATGACCTGTTTGAGTCCGAGAAGTTTGTCGAGGGCAGCCTTGAGACAAGGCAGGGGCTTTGCGAAACGTCATGCCTTGCACTCACAGAAGGCGACATCATACAATTCGAGAGATACGGGTTTGTGAGGCTTGACAGGAAAACAGCGGACGGATTGGAATTCGTGCACAGCTGCTGAAGGGAAAAATACGCACGGTTTTGGATTGGAACATGCGCCATCTGGATATTGGCCGCCGCCTCCAATCGCTTTTTAGCATTTGACGGCTTATTTTTTAGCGTTGATGCGCTTGCTTATTCGTTTTTATTTTGGGTCATCATCATGGGAATTTTGGAATCCTGCACAAAGGCCGTGAAAGCCTATCCCGCCACAACAGGCGATTTTGGCGACTGCGAGGTTCCAAAGCAATTGCAGTTCGTGCTTGGGAACCGCGGCATAAAGAAATTGTACAGGCACCAGTGCGAGGGAATCGGAAAAATACAGGACGGAAAGAACGTTGTGGTGGCAGCGCCCACTGCTTCAGGCAAGAGCGAAATATTCATCATCCCAATCGTGCAGGCCGCGCTATTGGGCAAATGCTGCCTTGTGATATACCCGACAAAGGCGCTTTCGCGCGACCAGCTTGCGCGCTGGCGGGAGTTTGCGCTCCTTGGCGTGCAGTCCTCAGTGTATGACGGGGATGTGACGCAGCATCAGCGCGAAAAAATCCGCGAGGCAAAGCCCCAGATAGTGGTTACGAACATCGACATGCTCCATCACATGCTAATGCACGCGCGGCTTTTCGAGTGGCTTTGGCAGAACTTGTCGTTTGTGGTGCTTGACGAGCTGCACACATATTCCGGCGCGCTTGGCTCGCACGCCGCAAACATCATATGGAGAACAAAAAGGCTCTCGCGCATTTTTGGGGGGAAGGAAAAGAAATTGCAATTCGTATGCTCTTCCGCGACGATTGCAAACCCTCAGGATTTTGCATCAAGGCTCTTCGGCGAGGATTTTGAGCTCGTGTCTGCGGAAGGCGCGCCCTCATCTGGCGTGAAAAGCATCATTGCAGTTCCGCAGGGCGAAAGCTACACTACAGCATCAGTGAAAATAGCAAAAGAGCTTGGCAGGAGGAGCCTTATTTTCGGGAATTCGCACAATGTGGTGGAGAGATTGGGGCTGATTGCGCGCGATGCAGGATATCCCCTTGCAGTGTACCGCGCCGGGCTTGATGCGGCAGAAAGAAAGAGGCTGGAGTCTTCGTTCCGCAATGGTTTTGTCTCCTCGCTTGCGACAACATCCGCACTTGAGCTTGGCATTGACATCGGTGGGGTTGATGGCGTGATTTTGTGCGGGCACCCGGGCACGAGCACGCAGGTGCGCCAGCGGATTGGCAGGGCTGGAAGAAGAGGAGAGGAGGCTGTTGCGGTTTTTGTGCCCCGCGACTCGCCACTTGACCAGTATTTTGCAGACAATCCCGACCAGTATTTTGACGGGAAGCCGGAGAGCTGCTATTTGAATGAGAGAAACCCGCAAATTGAGAGGAACCATTTGCTTGCGGCAAGCCGCGACCATCCGCTCCGCGCAGAGGAATTGGATAGCGAGCGCGCCGCGCTTGCAGAATCGCTTTTGCAGCATAACTTGTTGAAAAAATGGGGCGAGCGGCTCATCCCATCAAAGGATGGCATAGAGATTGCAAAGCGCATGGGCATACGCTCATCCGGCGAATCAATAAGCATAGTGGATGCAAGCACGAAAAAGGAAATTGGCGAGCGCGAGGAGTATATGGCAATGCGCGAGCTGTTCGAGGGAGCAATCTATTTGCACGGCGGCGCGCGCTTTGAGAGCGTGCGGCTGGATTTGGAAAACAAAAAGGCATATGTGGAGCGTGTGGCGCATGGCTCATCCGAATACACGTCTGCACTTCACAGCAAGGAGGCGGAAGTTATTGAGGAGCTTGCCAAAAGGCAAGTCCTTGGCAGGAAACTCGCATATGGCAGGCTGCTCATACGCGATAGCATTGAGGGATACACTGTCAAGGATTATTTCCAGGGAAGGGCGCTCTCAAGGCATTTCTTCGAGGAGCCGCTGCAATACGAATTTGAGACGCTTGGCATCTGGTGTGATTTTGAGGATGGAATGGCTTCTGCGAATTTTGCAAACGGGCTGCACGCACTTGAGCATGTGCTGATTGGCATGATGCCTGCGGTAAGCGGGGCGGCTTCGGCTGAAATAGGCGGCATAAGCTACCCGCTTGGCACGATGTTCGTATATGACGGCGTGGCGTATGGCTCAGGCGTTACAAAGATAGTATTTGACAGATATGCCGAAGTCTTTGAGATGGCAAAAGACAGGCTGGAAAAATGCGAATGCGAGGCAGGCTGCCCAAAATGCATTTTCTCGCCGCAATGCGGCAATGACAACCGGTATCTTGACAAGAAGGCTGCAAAGGAGATTGCAGAAGGAGTATTGGGCAGGAAATGAATAGGGAAACGATGGTGTGGATAGTGAAAAAATCTTGCCCTATTTCCCTTCTGCCATTATGACGACGTCCGCGGTGTTCCGAAGCGCCACCGAGAAGCCCGGCTCTGCCCCGATGACTATTGTCTCCTTCCCCAGCTCTTTTGCCTTCACAAGCACTGGGCGGAAATCAATGTCGCGTGTCATTAGGGCGATTACATCTATTGACGGATTGAATGTCTGCACCGTCGCCTCGACCGCCATTGTGACGTCCACGTCGCCGGTTGTGATGATTGGCTCATAGCCCTGGTTTGTCATCGCCTCAATCAGCTTGTCGGATGCATACTGGTCAAGGAATATGCGCGCCACTTTTATTGTGCCAAATTTCTCCAGCGCACGGCGCACCTTCACCAAATCTATGTTCATGTCCTTGCGTATTATGTTGGGACCGTCTATGAAGAACGCGATGTTCTTGTTCGGCTTCTTCGCTTTGAGCATCTGCTTGAACTTGTCCATGACATCCATTTTTTCAAACATTTGCCATCACCCGATTGAGAAGAATTTTTTTGTGTTTTCAAGAGCTGCTTCTGCCGCACGCGCCTCTCCTATGCCTAAATGCTCAGCCACCATTGATATTGATTTCGATGCATCAGTCGGCAGCTTGCCGATGTAGGGCGCATCAGTCTCCACCACGAGGTTTTCGATTCCCGCCTCCTTTATCACTTTCTTCCTCTCTTTTGAGCGGATTGGCGGGATTGATATTATGCCGCCCAAGCCGATTGCACGCTTCGCCTCCTCTGCGCTTCCGCCAAAGCAGTGCATCATGAATTTTTTTGCGCCCTCGCTCTGGAGTGTGTCAAGGCAGGCGGATTCTGCATCCCGCGAGTGTATGACAAGAGGCAGCCCCATCTTGGAGGACAGGCCAATCATGCGAAGGAAACATGCTTTCTGCCGCGTTTTCTCCTCTTCTGTTTTGCCCCACTTGTAATCAAGCCCAACTTCACCTATCGCAACGAGCTTTGCCCCTTTTCGCTTCTTTATGAAATCCTCCCATTTGCCATGCAGCAGGCTCTCATGGGAATATTGCTGTGCGTGCTGGGGCGAGATGCCAAGGCAGCAGTAGACATTTTTGTACTGCTGGGAAAGCACAGAATTTGCGATATTTGACTCGTGCGAATAGCCGGATGTGATTAGGAGCATTTTTGACGCAAGCCCTGCGCAGAATGCCGCATCATATGCTGCCTTTCCATCTTTCCCCCCGCCTTTCTGGAACTGCGGGATTGAGTCGAGATGGCAATGCGCGTCTGGAAGAAGGGATTGGGGCATGCGGTTGGGAGGGATTTTAGTGTATATAAAGGAGGGGCATTTGCTCAATAAATGGTCGGGAAAATGATGTGTGGAAGGGAATCTGCTATCAGATTTAATCTGGATTTTATCTCCATTATTATGGCTTCCTTTAGCGCTGCATCTGATTCATTCCAGTCTACCTTCCTGACACCGAATCTTTCCATCAATGCGTCTCTATTAGCGGCAGGTATTTCCATTTCCCTAATCTGCTGCCAGTCATAGATTATCTTAGCAACGTAATACGGGCGCATGAGTGAGGTCAAATGGCTTTCGCCACGCTCCCAGCGCTCGGCAATATTTTTATTGAGCCCCAATAGCCCCATATATTCCTCGTTTATTGCGCCATACTGCTCATTTAGAATGTCAAGAACCTGTCTTCGCGTAAAGCTGCAGCAGACCGGGATAAGCGCCTGGGTGCCAGGCACGCGCCGCCTGTGCTCGGCATCTTTTCTCCCCAAAAAAAGTTCGGTGCCGCAGAATGCTATTACGGGCAGCGTCTCGCATGGATTTTTAGGGTCTATCTCCTCCAGTTTTTGGGCAGGGGCATCAGGAATAGCTTGCATGAAGTGGTACCGGGGCTTCTCCCTCGAAGGCGCGTTCATCCAGCCGAATCGTTGCCAGTCAAGCTGGCGTGCTGAAGGCTCGCCAAGCTCGGCGATTTCTTCCGCGTAATGGCCTAGGCTGTTGAGCTTGACATAGTAGTAAATCAGGTCAAAAAGCTCCTTGCTCAATTTTTTTGCAACTCTTACGGCCTCGAGCACTTTCCACGTTATGCTTTTCACTTTTTCATCATCGCATCCCTCAAGGTCAGTGTCATTTGCAAGGCCGTCCATAAGTTTGATATAAATGACTCCCATGTCCCCGCAATCATAAAGCGCTTCGCTGTATGCTTTGCGGGTCTCACTTTTCAGAAACCTTTCGATTTCCGCAGGCAACAGGCGGCTCTCCGCTGCTGCAGGAGATAAAATCTGCGCAGCGTATGATATGTTTCGAAGCCTTGTCAGGTCCGCCAGCCGCAGCCCTGCCCCAGGGCCTATAAGATTTTCCAAATCTTCCGGCGTAATTTTGTGGTCTTCGCCCACATCATGCGTGGCGGCGTGAATGGTGAGCAGGGGGTCGCGCGTAAGAATGGCGATTAGAAGCGCAACCCTAAGGCAATGGCATATGTTGTAGTCTATTCCATTCTCCCGGAGCGTGTAATTGCCATTTTTCGAATAGGCTTCTTTCGAAACGGCAAATGTGTTGTCCTGCATTTTTTCCATTTCAGGAGTATAATCCGGCGAACCCTCGAGTTCCTTGCATATTCTTTTTATGAGCTCTGCTGGATTTCGGATTAGGGATTTGTCTTCCAATGCCTCTTTTAAGCGCTGGCACGTGTAGCGCGCCTGCGACTCCATGCCAGCATGTGGGAGATGAGAGGAGAAGACAGCAGCACGCGTAGTTTCTCTTTTAGCTGTTTGTTTGTCGCCATTTGCCCAGGGCTTTGTGGAAGTGAATGACCCACGCCTGAAGGCGTGGGCTTCTTGATGTGAAGGCTCAGCAGAAAGAAACCAAGCGCATCTGCTCTGCCTCAA
>JAGVIA010000016.1 GCA_020056305.1 archaeon
GCAAGGGGTCGAAGACTCCGACTGAGGCTTTATTCTCACAAAAGTCGTAAGCAGCTTTCCCTAAGAAGAAGCTTCAGAGGCAATTTGCAACAGGCTCTCCTATCTGCCCCTAATACCTATAAAAATACTATCCCGTGCAAAGAGCATAATGCTCCAAATCGACGGCTCGCAGGGCGAAGGCGGCGGGCAAATCCTTCGCACCGCACTATCCCTATCCTGCATTACCCACATGCCCCTCCACATTTCAAACATCCGTGCAAACCGCCCAAACACGGGGCTTGCCCGCCAGCACGTTGCAGTCTGCAACGCGCTTGCAAAAATCACAAATGCAAAAACCACGCATTTGGAAGTCGGCAGCACCGAGCTTGAATTAGTGCCTGGCAAAATCTCCGGAGGCAGCTACGAATTCGACATAGGCAGCGCAGGCTCAACAACGCTTCTTGCGCAAGCGCTGCTCCCGGTTCTTTTTTTCGCAGACGGCCCCTCGAAGCTTGTGCTGCATGGCGGCACGCATGTGATGGCATCGCCAACATTCGATTATTTCAAGCATGTCTTTCTGCCTGCAATATCAAAATTCGGCGCGCATGCAACTGCAAAAATTCTCTCACCTGGCTTCTACCCAAAAGGAGGGGGAAAAATAGAAATCGAAATTAGCCCGGCAAGATTATCCCCCGCGTCGTTTACTTCCTCCCCGGTGAAAACACAAAACAGCAAAACAGGTGGCTCTGCCTCATCTGTTGCCGAATCCCTGCCGCCAATCGGCGCATCAATCGTTTCCTGCAGCCTTCCAAATGAGGTCGCAAGCCGCGCTTGCGCATCCCTTCTCTCAAAATTCCCAAACGCGCAAATCAAATCTTTAGTTTCAACTGGCCATTCACCTGGCTTTGCAGTCACATTGCACTCTGGTTTCATTGGCGCATCCGCATTGGGCAGGCGCGGTGTGCCTGTAGAGCAAATAGTAGGCGAGGCAGCAAACATTTTCAATGGGCAACTCTCTTCCGGCACAGCAACCGACGCCCATCTTGCCGACCAGCTGCCATTGTACATGGCGCTTTCCGGCGGGCAATGCAGCTTAATAACAAATGAGCCCACAAGCCACCTGCATACAAACATTGCAATAATCGAAAAATTCCTGCCTGCAAAATTTCAAACTGAAAAAGAAGGGGCATGCACAAAAATATCAACGTGACGCGGTGTTTATATGGTCAACGTCGCACTCCTGGATTCTCCAGGCGTAATACTTGCGCTTCTGCTTGCCTGCATAGTTCTTGTTTTCGGCCCGCCGGCGCTATTCCTCCTCATGCTCATTTTCCTTGCGGCAAGCGTTTCCGTCACAAAATATGGCTACTCTGAAAAGCGCGAGCTTGGCCTCTATGAGCATGAGCGCTCCTGGGAAAACGTGCTTGCAAACGGCATAGTGCCCGCGCTTTGCGCAATCATAAGCCCGCAAATAGGCGTCGGCGCCTACATGGGCGCGCTTGCGGCAATCACTGCAGACAAATTTGCATCCGAGCTAGGCGTGCTTGGCGGCGAGCCGGTCTCACTTATGAATTTCAAGCCGGCAAAGCGCGGCACATCGGGCGCAGTCACTGTCTTTGGCACTCTCATGTCATTTGACGGCGCCTTGGTAATCGGCGCAGCGGCATTTTTCCTCCTGCCCGGATTTGATTTCTGGAAAATCGTCCTGGTGGGCGCCATCGGGCTTGTGGGGAGCATCGGCGACAGCATAATTGGCGTGCTCGAAGAAAGGGGCATTGGAAGCAAGGCAATCACAAATGCGCTCTGCGCGCTCATCGGCGCTGTTCTTGGGTTCGCATTTCTCTAATATGGCGACCCATGCGCCGCCCGCCAATCCAGTGGATATAAATTCTCTTCGCGCCCGCTTCTCCTGCATCTGCGGTTTTTGTTGGGAAAATCGGCGTGCAAGCTCCTGCGCAAAATTTAAAACAGTTGTTCATGAATAGAAAAGCCCAAGGTTGGTTGAGTTATGGGCCTGGCATCTGACGAGAAGACAATGCAGCTTCGCGACATTGTTCCTGAATATTGCTCTTCGTGCTTCTTAGTCAAAACGCTGTTTTGGGACAGGATAAAATACTCGATTGCACTTGGCGAAATATCAGATGACCACAAAATACTTGATGTTGGTTGCGGCATTGGGCATCTGTTTAGCGAGATAAGAAAAACAAACCAAAAGTGCCGTTTGATCGGCATTGATTTCAATACCAATCTAAACTCTCTCCATGTTGCCGACTGTGAATTCCGGGTAGAGGATGTTCGGCGCCTCTCCTTCAAAGACAACTCATTTGATACGGTTTTTGCCCTGGACAGCCTGGAGCACATTAAGGATGTTGAAAATGCAATCGGTGAAATCAGGCGGGTCCTGCGGCCAGGGGGGAAATTCATAATTACCGGGCCGACCGAGTCTGTTTTTTATAAATTCTGCAGATTTTTGATTAAAGGCACATTCTCTGAGAAGGAAGGGCCTGGGACGGGTGTGCATTACCATAATATCCTCACCATTGACGCAAAGATCGAAAAACTGGGGTTCGATAGGGAAAAATGCATCTGCCTGCCAAGGCATTCCCCGCTTGTATTGGAGAAGGCTATAAGATACCGCAATAACAAATTTTTCTAAGATTTTTTAGCATGCAGTTTGGAAGCATTTGAAAAATGGATGTGATTTGCTGGAACGTGTGGTGGCGGTGATGATGGCGCTTAACGAAGCGCCTGCCCTTCCCCTAGTGCTTGCTGGCCTGCGCGAGGCAAACGTCAGGCAGATCGTTCTCGTTGATGGCAATAGCACGGATGCGACTCCGGATATTGCAAGGGGCGCAGGCTGCACCGTGATTGCCCAGGAAGGGAAAGGAAAGGGGATGGCGTTCCGCACTTTCTTGGAGACATACCCAATTGATCCGAATGCCCGCTACGTCATGCTGGACGCCGATGCGACATATGACCCCAAAGACGTTCCCAGGCTCGCAGAAAAGCTCGAAGAATATGATATTGTCACCGGCCACCGCGCAACAGCTCACCTGATTCCAAACAATCTTACCCATTTTTTTGGGAACAAGCTAATCTCACTTGCGGCATTCCTCCTTTTCTGGCGCTGGAACCCGGACATATGCACGGGCTATTGGGCTTTCCGCGGTTCCGCCCTAAAAAAAATGCGCATCGATGCAACTCGCTTTGACCTAGAGGCGGATCTTTTCGCGCAGGCATGCAAAAAACACCTTTCGATGGGCATGGTAGACGTAATGTACGGCCCGCGGCTGGGGGAAAGGAAGCTGCGCAGCATAGACGCGCTGCACATCGTCTGGCGGCTCTTCTTTGAAAGATTTTCGGGCTGATGGGGCGGTTTTGTTCAATTGACTTTTAGCAGGACCAGAATGAAATCCTGGCCCTGTGAGGAATTGTACACGGAGAAGAGCTCCTGCGGAATCGCATTGAGCCGTTCCTGCGCCTCGGACTGGGGGTGGGCCGTGAAACAATAAGTGTCAAGCATCACATACCCGTAACCGCGTTTTTTTAGGAATTCGTGGATTTCCGGCCATGTTTTTGACCAAGCAGCCCGCTTAAAGTCGGCATATTCCCTGGCAAATGGCTCTGCAAACATGTCAAAGGCCAGGACCTTGTTATCCGAGGAGCAGAGGGGGAATATCTTCGTGTTTTTCGGAAGGGCGTTCATCTGGCTGACAAATGCGTTCGCATCGTTGGCGGAAACAAACTCCACGCCAGGGGGCCAGTAGGAGGTCTGGACCGCATACTTCGCCTGCGCAGAAGTGAGCATGATGCCAACGAATATGGCGATAGCCGCCCCATAACGGAATTCGCGGGTTGAAAAGCGGGCAAGCATCCCTCTAATTGCAAACGCGCAAAAAATTGCAACTGGAATGGAAAGGAAGACCCAGAAGCGGTGCGGGAACAGTTTAAACGGAAGTGCGTTGCCTTGCGTGCCAAGGATTGCAAAAACCAGCCAGATGGCAGAGACTGCAAGATAAGTTTCCTCCGGCTGCAGGCGCTTCCGTATTTTCCACAAGCATGCAAAAAACCCGGCAATTGTCAATCCGGCAACAACCCAGCCTATGCCGGTTTCCTGGTCCATCTTGCTGTACGGGAGCGGGAAAAGAAAGTCGTCAAGGGTGTAAATCACCCCGCCCGAGGTATCTGACATCCTATCCATGAACGTGCCGCTAAACGAGTAGAGGCCTATGCCATCAAGCGTTTTTTCACCGTATTTTAGATAGGTGGGAATCCAGTAAAGAGCAGTAGTGAGAATGATGCCCCCTACCCCGAATGCAATGACTGGCCTAAGCAGTTTTCTGTCTTCCAGTACCCTGGCGGCTGCGGATATCCCTATCATTATGCACATTATTGCTGCGACTGATGGCTGCGCCACGACTAGCGCCGCCATTGCCACGGCAAACAAGTACTCGTATCTCTTCCCCTCGCCAATCTTCGCAAGCGCGTAGAGCGCCACGAACGACACTGCCATGGCAAGAGTCTGCGACCATATGAAGTGGGACATGAAAGACGGGAGGGCCGCAAGCACAAAAACCGAGTACAACCCGAGTTCCTGGCTTTTTGTGAATGCCTGGACAAAGTAGAACGCGAAGATGAGCACAAGCGATATCATGACTACGTTAAGCGCTTTTAGGGTCTCTATAACCGGGCTTCCAAACTGGTGCGCCATCGCCATCAATATGTCATACGTGGGCGGGTAAGGCTCAATGTAATAGCGCACGAAATTCTCCCTGTCAAAGTACCTGCTTGCCGTCTGCGTTTGCGCCACGTATTTGACCGCCGCCGCATGGACCCAGGGGTCGTCATCCTCAAGATATGGATACTTGAACGCGCCGTCATAATAGACCCAGAGATGGGCAATGGCGATTGCAACTACGAGCACCAGGAAAATCTCCTTGCGGAATTCGAATTTCGGAATCGAGAGGACATCCCGCTCGCCCTTGATGATGGCATACGCGGGATAGGCAAGTGCTAAGAGAAGGAATATCCACCAGGTAAGCGGAATGCCGGCCAGATTGAGCGCCACCGCAAGGACGCAAAATGCCGCCATGCCCGCGCCGATTGTCATGAGATTTTTTTCTTTGGTTATGGCAAACCCTAGGCCAAACATCGTTGCGAAAAACCACAGGATTGAAAGAGCCAAAGAAAGCGCCAACACAACACCGTTTCCATTTCTTGCCCAACTTTAATAATGTGCGCGGCTGGCTTTTGCTTGAAAAAACCACGTCCATCTGCTGCAAAAATAAGCGCAGGCAATGCCCGTTGGTTCGTTGTTTTTTGCCGTCTAGCCCGGTTCGATGGCACGGCACCGCCCCTAAATGAATGGATAGATGAGCGGGCCAAGAGGGGTTGCGCTCCCGAGGAAGACAATGAGGCCCAGCAATAGCAGCATGATGATTAGGGGCAGCAGCCAGTACTTCTTCTTGGCAATAAGGAGGCGGAAGATGTCCCTCACCACGCCCAATCGTTCGAACATGGGACTATTTTTGGACAGGATGATAAAAACATTTGCATGCCGCTCACGCGCTTTGGGGTGTTCTTCTGCCCGCAATCGTTCACACCCTAACGTACAATGCAAGCGCAACCGCGGCGAAAATGCACTCTGTCGCAATCAGGGCAAGCACAAGCCCCTTCTCGCTTATGCCCCCGGATAGCTTCATCACGTACTGCACCACACCCGCCGGCCGCTTGTCGCAATACAACTTGCCATTGCGCAGCGTGCCAAATGTCTTTGGAAACCCATTTGCCGCTTTAATGAAAAAGTCTGCGATATACGGCAGCATAATTATCACACCGGCGCTCTCATAGCTTCCGGTTATCACCGCAGCCGCCACCCCTGCGCCAATCACAAGAGTGCCAACATCGCCTGGAAACGCCCTTGCAGGCGCCCAGTTGAATATGAGAAAGCCGCAAAGCGCTCCAAGCATGGAAAGCGAAATCACCGCCATGTCCGGTTGGTTTGCAAAAAACGCAATGAGCGAAAGCGCGGCAAACATGACTATTCCCATGCCCGCCTCAAGCCCATTGAAGCCGGCAAGCATGTTTGTCAGATTCGAACACACCGTGACTGCAAGGGGCACCAGCAAGACGAGGTAGAATCCACCGAAATCAACCACGCCCAAAAACGGGAGCGTCATAGCAGTGCTTCCCGCAGACTGCACTGCAGCAAGCGGAATTGCCGAAACAATGGGCAAAAGCGCCTTTGTGCGCTGGCTCATGTCAAACAAATCATCGAAAATCCCAATAAGCGCAATTATGAGCATTGTGGTGAGCGTTGCCATGAGAACAGGCACATTTATCCCAAGCCCAAGCTCTTTTTCAAAAAAAGTGTGCGCACCAATCACAAGCAGGAGCGCACCGACTGCGCCCATCACGATTGAGATGCCACCCATCTCCGGGATTTGGGGCGAGCCTGCCTTGTGCATGTCTTTCTCTGTTATGCCTGCAGCCCGCAGTTTCTCAATCAGCTTCGGGAGCGAAAGTGCGGCTATTGCAAATGCTGGCAGCACGGCGAATAGCACGTATGGCGGGAGCATGCGGAAATTTCCGTTCCAAGATTAATAAGAATGCGCTTTGTTTTAGTTTTTTAAGCATATTGCACTCAAATCAGTGGTGGGTTAATTTGAGCGATCTTATTTCAATGCGCGACCTGTCGCGAAACGATGTTGAAGCCTATTTGCGCCATGCGGAGAAAATGGAAAAGTCACTCCGGTCAAGTTCTCCGCCCAAGCCACGCAACAAGATTGTTGCGACGATGTTTTTCGAGCCTTCCACACGCACCCACATGTCATTTTGGGCAGCTGCCGAGAGGCTTGGCTGCCGAGCGATTTCGCTCTCCGGCGACAAGAGCTCATCTGCCAAGGGCGAGACCCTCTCGGACACCGTGCGCATAATGTCCGGCTATGCAGACGTGCTCGTGCTCCGCCATCCACTTGAAGGCGCAGCCCGCCTTGCAGCAGACGTGTCTTCAGTGCCGGTCGTAAATGCCGGCGATGGCGGAAACCAGCACCCCACCCAGACGCTAATAGATCTCTACTCCATCCTGCGCCTCAAGAAGAAAATCTCAGGCCTCTCTGTGCATCTTGTGGGCGATTTGCGACATGCGCGCGCAATGCGCTCGCTTCTCTACGGGCTCTCGATGTTTGGCGCGAAAATAACGCTCTGCTCGCCAAAAGCGCTTGCGATGTCCGATGAGGTGGTGCGCGAGGTGCAGGAAAAATTCTCCCCGAGCATCCGCACGACACACGAAATAAATTTGCGCGACTGTGATGTCCTCTATGTCTGCCGGATACAAAAGGAGCGCTTCGAGGACCAGTATGAGGCCGCGCGCCTCCAGGACGAATTCCGCATCACAAAAGAGCAGATTTCCGCGGCGCCTGACGACCTTGCAATCCTGCACCCGCTCCCCAAAATCGACGAGCTTCCAGCAGATTATGACTCTGACCCGCATGCGAAATATTTTCAGCAGGCATCCTGGGGAGTTCCAGTCAGAATGGCAGTGCTTGACAGAGTAATGGGGGTTTGATTATGCCGCTTACCGTGCAAAAAATCTCAAATGGAACCGTAATAGACCACATAAGCGCCGGCCGCGGCTTTCTTGTGATGCGCATCCTTGGCATTGCCGAATCCTACTCGGACCGCGTCGCCCTTCTCACAAACGTCCCAAGCAAGGCGATGGGCAAGAAGGACATCATAAAAATCGAAGGCAGGCTCATTGACAAGAAAACTGCGGACAGGATTGCGCTTCTTGCCCCGCAGGCTACGATAAACCACATCTCAAATGCAAACATCGTCTCAAAAAAGCTGGTTGAAATACCGTCGCAAATTGACGGCATCTTCAAATGCCCGAATCCCAAGTGCATAACGAATGCGGAGCGCGTTACGACCAATTTTGCCGTGGAGAAAAACCAGAAGCTGCGCTGCCACCACTGCGAGCGCCTGTTTGCGGCAGAAGAGCTGGTGGCGTGAGAAAAAGCATTGCACTCGTTGCAGTCCTTTCCGTGCTTGTTGCCATCTTTTTATTTTTCTCCTATGCGGGCAGTTCTCACAATCAAACGATGGCAAAATATTCCACTATAATATTCGAAAACGGGGCAAACCTCACTGCAGAAATAGCTCAAACGCCCTCGGAGGTTGGGCAAGGCCTGATGTTCCGCGAGTCTCTTTGCGAAGGCTGCGGCATGCTGTTTGTTTTTCCTCGAGAAGGGGCCTGCGGCTTCTGGATGAAAAATACCCTCATCCCCCTCGACATAATATTCCTCTCCTCAAACAAAACAGTCATTGACATGAAGGAAAATTTTGCGCCCTGCAAAACTGCCGAGTGCAATACATACGCCTCATCTGCCCCCTGCGCATATGCAATTGAGGCAAATGCCGGTTTTGCAAAGCAAAACAAAATAAGCTCAGGGCAGCAAGTAGCGATACGGTGGCTTGAATGAAAAATCTCATTATACGCCAGAAGTCCTCTGCAGTTCTCCTGCTTCTGCGCGACAATTCGCAGAAATGGTATCCGTCAAAGCTTGCAAAGCTCTCCGGCGTCTCCTATCTTTACGTCACGATGCTGCTTTCAAAATTCCAGGCGGCTGGCTGGGCTGATGCAAAAAAAGAGGGGCGCACAAAATACTTCTCCCTTACGGATAACGGCCTTGCAGTGGCATCCGCCCTCGACGCGCTCCAAAAAAAGCTCGAGTTGAAAAAAGAGGAAGCGGCGCCTGCAAAAACAGAGCAGGCTTCAAAATCAGACTCCCAGCCAGCAACTCCGGCGCAAAAGGCAGGTTAGCGGCAGCAAAACAGGCGCTCTTCTTCCGCATCAGCGCAAACAGGATATAACCTGCGCCGATATGCCATCTAGTTTTGGCTGTCTTCGGCTCTCAGAATTTTCCTCAGCCCTTCCTGCTGCGTTTTTTTCCTCCCAAGAAAAAGAAGTGCAAGGCCTCCTGCTATCGCGGCAAGCGATACGATTACAATCAGGGTTCCCTCAATGCCCCCTTCCCTTTTTCCATCAAGCGCAGCAGTGGCAGACGCAACCACCTTGCGCGATGCCGCAGTGCAGCCAGGATAATCCCCCTGATTGCATTTTTTTTCTGCGCTCTTCCACAGTGTGCCAACGGCGCCATCTGAATCCAACCCCCTGCCATCAACCTCATTGAATGCGGCCTGCGCAACGCGCAGGGAGGACAATGAGGCTTCCTTGAGCCTTGCAGGATAGCTTCCAAGCACATCCCGCCAAATTGCAACCTGTGCGGACATGCCATCCAATTGCGATACATCCTCTGCGCTTTTGCTTCCTTTTTTGGCTATTTTGCCAATCATCGCCTCGATTTCTTGCAGCCCCTTTTCAATCTCCGAGGGCAGAGGCGAAAAAATTCCCCCGGCGCCAGTTGCCTTCAGTTGCGAGTAATCGCTTGCATATTGCTCAAGCCCGCGCCGCGCGTTGTATATGGCATCTTTTAGCCCAAGCATTTTTTTGTCAAAGCTCTCTGCAATCTCCTCCTCTGCCTTAATCTTTTCCTCCGCCTCCATTCCAATTGCTTCTTGGCTGCTGCGAAGTTCGGTTATCGCAGCGGCAAAATCGCCTTCAGAGGCGTATCTTACTGCGTCCTGCGGCATGCGTGGCGCACTCCTCGATAATGCACGGAGTGCAGTGCGCATCGCATCTGCAAATTCAGCCTCTATCTTTTGCACCTGCGTTGCATAATCCAAGAACCTGCCATCCCCAGCCTTTTCTCCGACTGCATCCAACTTCTCCTGTGCGCTGCCAATTGCCAAAAGCGCCTTTTGCACATCCTTCGAATCAAACGTAAGGCTTTCCAAGCCAGCTGCTTTCGTAGCATTTATTCTTTTTTCAAGCCGTGCCACCGCCTCCTCATATGCGGGCTTTCCTTCCTGCTGCCTTTTTGCCGAAAGCAAAACAGAAACAGCCTTCTCTCCCTCCCCTGCTGCAAGATATTTTTCAGCGTTTGCAATGTCTTCCTGCGCAATGCCCGCCTTATCCGCGCTGCCTTTTGCCTCTGCAAGAAGCGCGTTTGCGTATCCGCTTGAATTATCGAGCCGATACGTCACCCTCACTGTCCTGCCGTCTCCCGGTCCAACCCCTGCGAAATGAAGTGAATAGTCAAGAACGTTGCCTGCAACTGCGGCAATGCTTGCTTTCATCTCGCCAGGCGCGCATTCAAGGCACGCAGCTGAAAACCCATCAACCCGGGCGTTTTTGGGCATGATGTCAGAAATGTGCAGGTCAACGGAATCAAACCGTTCCTTTGCCCCAGAAAGCGCCAAATCGTACGAAACATCTGCCTTGTTACCGTTTTGCACAATTTCCAGGCTCGTCTTTCTCACACCGATTGGGGATGCAATGTCATATTGGAGCACAAGCGAGCTCCTGCCTTTTTTCACATTCTCCAGCGCAATGGCTGCCTCAAGGTTTCCGCCTGCTGCAAAAAGCCCTGCGGGTACCTCTGCCCCATCAAGAAATGCCAAAGGATTTGATGCGCTATCAGCAACCTCTTCTTTCACAAGCAACCGCTCAATGTCTCCGCCCGCTTCAAATTCGACTGTCCTCTCCACCTTGCCGGCATATTGGGTTCCCTGCAATGTTGTTTTGCGCCGCAGCACCGATGCCGTGCGCCTCTCCTCTAGAAATTCTATCTCATACCCTTTGTCTGCAACAACCTGCCGCATTGACACTTCCCAATTTGCGCCGCCCTTTTCTTTCACGCTTGCGATGTCGGCATCCTGCCATGAAGGCACGGCAGAGGCAGGTATGCCATTTGCCTGGAATTTCAATGCATCATCGCCCCTATTCGTCGCAGCAGCGACGAATGGACCACTCGTTCTGGGGAACGAGTCGGTTCCGCGCATAGATGAAAATCGCAGCACATGCGTTATTTTTTGAAGCTCCCCAAGCACCGCGGGTTCCTCAAAGACGGCAATTGCATAATTCTCCAGCTCAGAGACTGCCCTGTTTTGCGAAAGTTTTTCAGCCTCTGTAGAAATAGACTCAAGGGCAGCCTTGATTTTCCTATAATTGCCGGCAGCCTTTCTAATGGCAAAGCCGGCACTCCCATAATATTCTCCAATGCCACGCTCAACTAGTTCTGCTGTCTGCGCATCATTTGTGTGAAGCAATCCACCATATTTTGTCTCAAGCCCAAAAAATTGTTCCACCTCTAAAAGCACAATCTCCCCAACCATTGCATCCACCGCATATTCCGCAGCAGCCCCCACATCCGCGCCTTCGCTTTTTTCCAAAAGCGAATTATATTGCGAAAAAACAGCCTCGTACTCATCAACATCCAGTCCGTCGGCTCTTGCCTTGAGAAGTGCAGTGCGCAGAATCGTTGCTTTTGCAATTGCCGCCTCCTTTGTCTGCCCCGTCTGCAGGATTTGGAGCGCGCTGACGGCCAGTGTGTGCGCTTTTTCATATTTCAGATACCGGTTTCCAACAATTGCCTCCCCATCCCCTGCGGCAATTCCTGCACTTGCCTGTGCAAGCATATTCTCAGCAGTGCCAAGCATGGAAATTTTCCCAAGATCGTCTTCCTTGGCGCCAGAGCGCAGCATCCTAAGCCGCAGCTCTGCCATGCCAATTGCATCTGCTGCGGCATCCCTTGCGGCATCAGTTGCCTCCCCTGCTTCCTGCAACGCGAGTGTTGCATCCTCTCCAGCAGCATCTGCCCTCTGCCCTGCAAGCGCATGGTAGTAAATCGAGTCAGACAGGTAATTTCCAACCGTTTTTTTCTTTGAAAGCGCAATCGCTCCCTTCTGCAGCCTCTTTGCCTCTGCCACCTCCGCCCCAAGTGCGCGAGCGCGCTGCGAAAACGGTTTTGCGCTCCTGCCTGCCACAAGCTCCCCCGCACCCTCAACAAGCCCGCTGCTAACAAGCGCGATTCTTTCATCCGTTAGGCGAGCAACCGCCGCGCTTGCATCGCCAATGCTCTCCTCGGCAGAACTCTCTGCAGCCGCCCTCTCTTCTTCCATTCGCGCCAGTGCATCCGCAAGATGTGCGTGCAGTGTTGAGAGCCCGAACAGTGCGCTTTCCTCGCCAGCGTATGCGCCATTTGCAATATCTGGAATTTCCGCCTCGCCAAAATTTGGCGCCCTTGGCTGCGCCGCAACGTAAAAGTAAAGCCAATCAGTCGAATTTTTCACAGAGGCAAGACTGCCCTGATAGCCAAAGTTTGCATCCATGCGCCCAAGCTGTGCAGCAAAGTTTCGATATTCCAAATACGCCGTGCGCGCCTCCCCCGCATACCTGCCGTCCCCGGCGCCAGCAAATGCAAGCGCGTCATACGCTTTCTCTGTCGTTTCCAGGGCAGAATTAATCCCCCTCCCGACCTCTTCGCAGCCAGCTGCGGTTTCCCGCACCGCATCCCTCCACGCGGAAGGGTATGCTGCCAGGTACGCATACACTGCAAAAGTGCGCCGTGTTATGATTGAAGTTGCAAACTGGCCATCTGTTAGAAGCGTCCCTGCATCAGTCGCCCACGATAGCAATGATGTGGCATCTAGCCCGCTTTTGGACTGAAAATCCGGCATCGCATCGTGCAGCAGCTGTTTTGCAAAGGTGTAATTTGCCCTTGCGGCTGCAAAATGCCGCTGCGATGCCTTCATGTGCGCAATGGCGCTGGCAAACCCCTTCTCCTGCCCGCTGGCAACTGCTATTTTTGCCTCCGGCTCCATCTTTTGCAGCCCTATCGAATCAATGCTGCCAGAGAGCGCCGGCGCGTAAAACCAGAACGGGCCCGCTCCAATCACGTAAGGATTCCCTATTTCCCAATCCTGTGCCGGAAATGCCGGATATGCGTAGTGCAATGAATAATTTGCAATGCAGAATGCCGGCAGGGGAAGTAGGGCAAGAAAAAGCAGGCACGCCGCCATGGAACGGCTCATAACTTGGCTTGGCATGCTTGCCGATATAAAACTTCTCATGCCCTGCCCAACCCCCCCAATTCGCATTAAATTCCTGCTTGCCAATTCTTTCCTCATGGATGTCGTTGTCGCGCCGGACGTGCAGGAAATGCTCGAAGACATAGTGCGCACCCTCTCCTATTACGGCTACATAAACGAGCACCGCATCTTCTGCATGCGCTCAAGGGGCAACAAGGCAAACGCGTATGCGCGCATCTGGAATTTGCCTGACATCTGGCAGAAGGCCCTCGAAGTGGGCGCATTCTACATAATCGAGGTGCTCTCCGAGCATTTCGACAAGCTCCCGGAAAAGGAAAAGAAAAAAGTGATAATACACGAGCTTCTGCACATCCCAAAAACGTTTTCCGGCGCGCTTCGCCCCCACCTGCACGCAGGCGGGCAGATAAACGAGCGAACAGTATCGAAAATCTACGAAATGTACCTTGAGGCAAAAAAGAAGATGGCGCAGGATTGATGCTCCCTGGCTGGCGTTTATAAACATTTTCTGCATTATTAGGGAGCGACCAGTATGCCACAAGAGTTCCTGCGGAACATGCGCAACGGCGAACCGTTGCACAATTCTCGAGCTTTGCTCGAGAAGGACCTTGCAGAACAAAAGCTCAGCAAGCAACGCACGCGCCGCCTCAGCCACCTAAAGCTTCTAGAGGCAGAGCCCCAGCAGATGCCTTCCATTGAGCGTGTCTTGCTTGAGGAGCAGATACAGCTTGGTGTCTATCCCAATTTTGAATACACTAAAATGCAAGCAGCCAAATTCACGTTTCTTGACCGCATAAGAATAAGCCTCCGGCGCCTGATGCTCCTCCTTTCCGAAATCCTTGGAAGCCGCAGGAAGCTTTCCAAGCGCGCCCAGCAAGCCCTGCTGCAGCTAAATTATCTTGCGAATCTTTTGCAAACTTCCGTGTCGCTCTCAGAGGATGAGGCAATCGAACTCCAAGCCGCGTTCGGGCGGGCGTATTACAACATCCTCTATCCCGCTGCAAAGCCAAAGGATGAAAAAGAGTTTTACGAAAGCCAGTTTTCCTCGCTTCTTGCGGCAATGGTTTGAAGAAAAGGAAGCGGCATAGCTGCAAACATGCCCAGTATTTTATTTGCGCAGAAAGCCGCGTGCAAAGCCGCAATTGCCCCAATGCCCTTTATCTCCGCGTTGATTTTCATGAATCGGCTCTCCCATCTGATCGCAGGCGCAATGGTTTTCCTCCCGCTTTCCGCTTACGTTCCTCCCGGGGAATTTCTTCCATGCGCGGCATTCTGCCTGCTCGGCTCCATTTTTCCAGACATCGACCACCGCGAGAGCAAAATAAGCGCGATAGTGCGCAAAATCGCAATCGCATTCCTTTTCCTTGCTGCACTTGCTATCTATTTTGAAAAGCCAATACTGCAATTGGGCATCCAGGCACTTGCAATAGGAATATTTGCAGTTATCGCAACGTTTGCCAAGCCCCGTCACCGGGGCATAACGCACTCCCTCATTGCGGCATTTGCATTCTCCGCACTCGCGTATTTCGCATCCGGAATGCTAGAAACAGTGGCTGTTGCAGCGGCAGCAGGCTATCTTTCACACCTGCTGCTGGACTTTGAGCTGAAAATAGCGTGATGCAACTGGCAAATGTATTGATTTGCCCATCCGATTGCGTGTTCCTTCCCTTTACTGCTGTTTTTCCTGCTTCTGCGCATCTTGCGGCTCCCAGACAAAAAGGCTTTTCATGTCCGCGGAAAAAACAGCCGCGCCATCCGCATCCTTGTCTTCAAAATGCGCATCAACCACCTCGCCTGTCACAAGCGTGTGGTCGCCGCCCACATTTGCCATGCCTGCGCATTTGCACTCAAAATTTGCAATCGCGCCCTTCACCAAAAGCGCCCCCACCGCCCTTGCCCGCTCCCCCTCAAGCCCGCTCTCAGCGAACTTGTCCAGGAATTTACCCGACGTGGAGCCGCATATCGCAACCGCATTTTTCATTTGCGGGCTAGGCACGGAAAGCACGAATTCCTTTGTCCTGCCTATAAAATCAAGCGACATGGAGTTGCGGTTTAGTGCGATGCAAAGAAGCGGCGGATTTATGGATAGCGGCATTGCCCAGTCAACCGCTGTGAGGTTTGCCTTGCCATTGTGCATAGTGGAGAGGAGGAATGTCGGCCGGGGGTAAAAGAGCTTGTGGAACAATTTTGCGCACCTATCTTGCCTTTTTCCAAAATATGCAAAGCGCAGAAATTGCAAGCGGCGCTGCAAAGAACGGCAAGAGCACGATGTCCAATATCGGTATTGCCGCGCACACGATTGCAATGAGCCCTACTGCCACGCCGATGACCAGGTAATCCAAAAAGTTCCGTGCAACCCTCCTAATCGACACTACAAGTGCAGGTATTGCGCCTGCCTTGTCAAGCACTGCGATAAACACTGCTGGAGAGAGGAAGAACGATATGAGCGCTGCAATGCCAAGCCCAAGCGCAAGTACCGCTGCAAAAATTGGCAGGCTGCCAAATCTTGTGGCAATGAAAACAAACGGAGCAAGCACGATTGCGCTTATCGCCGCCTGGATGAATTTTATGAAAAACGCAGTCCCTCCGTTTCGGAACCCGTACTCAACAATTCCCAATATTGTGGGTATCCTGCCCTGGATTATGCTGTTGCACGCGTTGATGTATGCCATCGTGGATGCCGATGCCGTGAACATGAAAACCGCGCCGATTGCAACGAGTGCAAGGAAAAAGCCTGCCAAAAACGGCAAGCCCGCGCCCTGCAGGGCATTTGGCGAGCCGTTTGCAAAGCTTATGCCAAAAGCGCCGACGAAGATTATCGCAAGGACAAAAAGCGAAACTGAAAGCCCGACAGAGACCGCAAGCGAAATTAGGTAAACCACGCTTGCGATGATGTATGCCGCGACGTTTTTCTTGTAGGTTGAGAAGGCCTCTGATATTGAGTCAATTGCTGCCATGTGTGCAATAAGGGTCGAATTCTTAAAAAAGGATTGTATAAACCCCATATGGCAGAAGATTTCATTTACAACTATTTCATCGAACCGATTGTTTCCCGCACCGGCTACAACGCCGTGAATACCCTTGCCTACGCCGCAATCGCCCTAATCTGCCTTTATTTCATCTATCGCTGGTTTTCACGCTCGAAAATCCCAATCGATTCAAAATTCGCCCTTGCCACTCTCCCATTCGTGCTTTTAGGCTCCACAATGCGCGTTGTCACAGACAGCATTGACACGGGCGTCATGCAGACATACGTGCTGGCAAACCCAGCCTCGCCAGCCTCCTCCCTTTACCGCGTAATCCTCTCTTCTCACATCTACGACTATGGCTTCCTTTCAGCCTCGCCTGGCATCTACGTCGTTGTCGCAGCGATCTTTCTTTCCTCCCTTTTCCTGCTTCATCGCCTCAACAAACTATCCCTGCTTGCGCCCTTCGGAATGCTACTCTGGCTCTTCCATTTTGCAATTCTGCTCCCGATGGCAGCGCACTGGCAGTATGCGGCAATTGCATCAGGCATCGCAGCAGTCGCCTCTTTCATCGCAATCAGGGCGTTGCAGCATTTTGTGCAAAAAAATGAGTTCCACATGCTCCCCTCGCTTGCAATATTCGCCCACGCATTCGATGGCGCTGCCACTTACACTGCAATCAACCTGTTCTCCTCGCAATCCGGCAACGGGTATTTTGAGCAGCACGTCCTCTCCTCTGCAATCGGCACTTCCACTCCGCTGGGATTTTTCGCATTCTTCCTCCTCAAGCTCTCGTTTGCAACGCTTGCGTCCTATCTCATCATAAAAGACAAGGCGCCCGCCCGCGAGAAAGCATTCGTCTTCCTCGTAATCATAATACTCGGGCTTGCGCCAGGCCTGCGTGACGTGCTACGGATGCTGCTTGGCGCATAAAAAACAGGAAGGCGAACGCCAATTAAGTGCCATCAAAAAAAGAAAGAAACTGCCCAAAAATCAGGCAGAGCCGCGCTACTGCCTGCCCGGGCTTTCCGTTTTTTTAGCATCCCAGTCCCCGCGCCAAACCTTCAGAACAAAACTCTTCGGCTGTGGCGCGCATCCCGCGGGCCTCAAGAACAAATAATTTTTTTCAGCTATGATATCATAATCGGGGCTTTTTCCCATGCCCGCCCGCTTGCCGTAAATCACAATGCTCGCGCCGTTTTTTAGAAAATGCCCGAAGTCGCCTTCTCTTGGAAGGGGTTCGGCAACTATCCCTTTGGCATAAAAGAGAACCCACTGGTCGCTCATTACCCGACACTCCTTTATTTTTTCATCGTCTGGGATGGCGTATCCATCCACCCCTCCTTGCGAAATATCATTGCGCGCGCTTATGTGCGCAATTGACATAAGCAATGAAACGGCCAGCAGGCCGGCCAATAGAAATGCCGAAAAATTCTTTAGTTTGGTTTCACCAATTTTCTTTGCCAGGAACAAAGCCTGAAGCGGCACCAGAATGGCCAAAAACCGCGTGTCTTTCACTCCCGAAAACAGGAACTGGAGGATTCCTACGAGCCCGATCTGGAAAAACGGATTCTTGAAGTTTTTAGCGCCCGGGCCTGCTGCCACGACTGCGGATGCAAAAAAGAAAAGCACCAGCGCCCCGTGCAATGGCGTTAGTGGCGCCGCAATCCCCTTTTGAACGATGTTCAGGTAAAGGAAGTCTTCGACACTGAAAAAAGGATTGCCTGTTTGGGCGGAATTGAAAGCCAGCCAAGGCGCCCAAACCAGCAAAAAAACAGCGAAGAACGGCAGCCACTCTTTCCGTTTTATCTGCAGCAATAATACCGGCGCGTACAAAACGAAATTGTATCTTGAAAGTGCCGACAGGGCGAAGAACAGGCCCTTGGCTTTCGTTTGAATCCCAAGCGCAATCAGCAAAAATGAAAGGGCAAACAGGTCGCTTCCGAAGTTGGCGTTCCAAAGGATAGTCGGAAACAAAAGGGAAAAAGCGGCGAAAACAGCCTGGCTGATTTTCTGGCCGTTCTCTTTTTCTTTTTTGAAGACAAAAATGAGCGCTGCCAAATAAAGAAAACAGGCGAGAATGACTGCAAGTTGCGGCGCATTTTCCCCTGCGCCGAAAGCGCAGTGCACTGCCCCGGGCAAGGGCGACCTTAGGAATTCGAAGTAAACATGTTCCCCGCAAAACCACTTGCCTTGCAAGTGAAAAACAAACGGGTCCCAACTGAAAGCAAGGGATTGGTAAACCTGGGCTGATAGGAATATTGGAAAGAACAGTAGGAACCACTTGTACTTGGCCGCCGATTCGGTCAACTGCGCAAAACGCACCATGCTATCCAGCATTAGCATATCGAAAAGCGGCTATAAAGCAATACTCTTTGTTTTTTGCAAAATCACGGCCCGCCGCTGCGATAGGCAACCTATTTTAGAATTGGCTGAAAGACTTTAGCCATGGGCACTGCTGACAAGCTGCACGAGCTGGAAGAAGAGATGGCTCGCACGCAAAAAAACAAGGCAACCGAGTACCACATCGGGCTTCTCAAGGCAAAGATTGCGCGCCTAAAGCGCGAAATAGCATCCCCGAAGAAAGGCGGCGCATCCGCAGGCGGCTTCGATGTGAAAAAGAGCGGCGACTCCACAGTAGTTTTCATAGGCCTTCCTTCCGTTGGCAAATCCACGCTCCTAAACGCGCTCACCAATGCCACATCCAAAACCGCATCATACGCATTCACCACACTTGACTGCATTCCCGGCATGATGGAGCACCGCGGCGCAAAGATACAGCTCCTAGACCTGCCTGGCATCATCGTGGGCGCAAAGGAAGGCAAGGGCGGCGGGAAAAAGGTGCTCTCTGTCGCGCGCAACGCAGATCTTGTCCTAATCATTCTCGACGTTTTCGAGCCCGAGTCAATTCACGCCATAAAGCGCGAGCTTGATGGAATTGGCGTGCGCCTTGACACGCGCCCGCCGCAGGTTTTCATCACGCCCCGCATCCGTGGCGGTGTTGAGGTGAACGCGACAGTTCCTCTCACCAAAATCGACTCGCGCATCATAGTTGGCATACTTGGCGAATACGGCATACACAACGCAATAGTGATTTTGCGCGAGGACGTGTCGGTTGACCAGTTCATCGATGCGGTTGTCGCCAACAGGCGCTATGCCTCCTCCCTCACAGTGCTTAACAAGATTGACATGGCTGACAGGAACCTTCTCAACAAGCTCAATTTCGAATACATCCCGGTTTCGGCTGAGCGGCGGTTGAACATCGAAGCACTCAAGGATGCGATATATGACGAGCTCAACCTGATTCGCGTCTACACAAAGCCGCGCATGGGCGTCGCAGACCTCAAAGAGCCGATGATGATGCGCACGAATTCCACAATCGCTGATGCATGCCGCAAGCTGCATCGCGATTTGCTGCGCGAATTCAAATATGCCCAGATTTGGGGCAAAAGCGCCAAATTCCCGGGTCAGAAAGTAGGGCCGGACCACGTATTGGCTGACGGCGACATAATAACGATCGGGAAAAAGCAGGGATAACCAGGAAAGCAATGAGAGCAGCCCTATGCCATTTTGACTTCTTTTGGCCGATAAATGCTCACTGTGTTCCCGTACTGCACTATTGATTCGACAACATTGCTCTGCCTGTCATACAGTGTAAGCCTTCCGTATTTCGGGCTAAGCTCAAGTTCGGCAATGCGCGCTTCCCTTTCCTTGCCTGAAACAATGTCCACTCGCACACCGTAAATGTCAGTGTCGCCAATTTTTGTCAGGATGCTGCTTTTACCCTTTATCTCGCATTCAAGGCCGTGAAGCGCAATATACTCTGAAACTTTCTTGTCAAGCTTTGAAACCCTCGGCACAATTTTCTGCTGCTGCTCCGGGCTTGTTGTAAAGACGTTCTCGCGAAGCTCTTTTCCTGCCAAATCAGGTTGTGTTCTGGTCCTTTTTCCAGGCGCTTCTCCCTGTGTTATTTCCACCTAAAACACCTCTTTTTCCTCTGCATTCCCCTCTTTATATTACCTTCCGCATCACAGCGGAATTCCTGCCTTTTCAAGCTCGCCTTTTATCTTCACGCCCGTCACTGGCGACATTATCGAATCGCTCACAATGATGCGCTCCGCCCCTGCCTTTTGCAGCCTTTCCAACCCCTCATTCAAAAACAGCCCATGCGTCGCCCCGCACATTATCCTCTTTGCGCCCTCTTCGCGGCACTTTTCCATGGCTTTTATCATGGTGCCCCCGCCTGCAATCATGTCATCAATTATGATTATGTTCTGCGCCCAGACATTGAAATCCGCCTCAAGCTTCTCGATTTTGCGGAACGCGACATCCCCCGTTGTCTCGTATCCCCCGCGCTCCTTTTTCATGCTCATGCCACCAAAGTCCGCAACCAGGTAGCCTGCGCCCTTGTCAGGCGATATTACAACCGCATCCGGCGAGTGCTTTCTTAGCTCGGAAATAACCGCCTTGCCAAGGGAAATGTTGTTTATCTTAAGCCCCTCGCGCTCGAATCTCCCCTCCTTTTTCAGGAAGTGGCAGTCAAACGTGACAAGCTCGTCCGCCCCGGCTGTTTTGAGCAGCGCGCAAATCGTGTCAATGCTTTTTGCCTCGCCCGTGAGCCATTCCTTGTCAGCGCGCGCATAAGGGAGATATGGCACCGCAATGGTTGTCTTCTTTGCAACCTTGGACACTTCGTGCAAAATGATTGAAAGCTGGATGAGCGACTCGTTCGGGTGCGGGTAGCACCGATGCAGGATGCTCACATCTTTGCCCGCAAGCTCGCCAACAGACGGGATGCGCACATACACCTCGCCGTCTGGAAAGCGCCTAAGCTCCACATTCGGCTTTGCGATGTCTGCGCAGTTTGGTGACACCAGTAGGAAACTTTCCATAAAATCATCGGCCACTATTTCTTTTTCGCCGCAGGTTTTGATGATGGCGAAATGGCTTTTTCAGAAGGCTTGGCGGCAGCTTTGGCGTTTTTCGGCCCCATTTGCTCATTTTCAGCATCGTCAATTTCCTCATCTTCTTTCTCTTCATTTTCGGATGCCTCCATCCCAGCATTTTTGGCATCATTCTTCCTTACGGGACCCGCATCCGCATTCCCATCATGTCCCTTCACGAAAAACTCCCGCATCATCCTGTCATGCTCGGCAATTTCGCGGTAGATTCCTCCCCATTCCTTGTCAATTGCCGCCCAGTCAAAGCCGCCTTTTGCCTCAAAGCGTGTTAGCAAATTATTCGCCTCGGAAATGCACGCAAGCACAAAATCAATCTCAAGCATCTCAGTGTCCCCATCCCGCACCGCATCATCGTATATTTTCGAGTATATCTTCGCCTTGAAGAACGCCTCCATTATGTACTGCTTGGGGTCGGTTCCCGCCTCCTCTGCGCGCTTTGCAAGCACCGGCGGTATCTCCTTTACTTTGAGCGTCGTCTCCATTTTCGCAAGGTCCAAGCCTGCAAGCGACTCTGCGCTCGCCTCCGGGTTTTCAATAAAGTTGCAAACGAGCCGGCTCTCGGCAATGCCCTTTGCTTTTTTGTAGGTGAACGTCTCAAAGAACTGCCGCTTGTCCTTGTCAGTCTCATACTGGTTCTCAAGCACGCGGTACAGCCTGCCGTTTCGCACAAAGCGCACCTTGCGGAGGAATGTATACCTCTCTGTGTTCAGCATGCTTGCTGCCGGTATGCCGAACACAAGCTCCAGCCTGTCCTGTATGTCACGAAGCGACCTTCCGTGAAGGTTGTAAAGCAGGAACACGCCAGGCTGCGTGTTAAGCATGTTCATTACTCCCTGTATTGCAAGGCGCGAGCGCACCTCGTTAATCACAACGCACGCATCTCCCATGCGCAGCGCCGCATTTGTCATGGATACCAAGTCCAGCTCGTTGCTGCCCCCGCCCTCCTCCTTGTCAGATGCCTGCACGCGCACAGCGCCAATATGGAAACCGCGCTTGCGATATGCCTTTGTCGGGATTTCCTCAATATCCTGAATCGGCAATATCCTCTTCTTCGTGCCAATTGCGGATATTTTCGCGGAAATAAATGCCGTCTTGCCCACTCCTTTCAATCCAAGCACCGCTTCCGAGCATCCCAGCCCGACCATCATGTCATCATATCCTGCAAAGAACGGCGTGAACGATTTGTATTCCAGATACTTCGGATATGTGAAGGGCTTCTCATGCATGATGCGCAATGCCGCCTGCAAATCCCCAAAAGTCGCAGGCGGCCGCTGCAGGTGGCACCTCATCATGAGCCTTGTGAGCATAATATCAATGACCGGGCTGCTGTCGTCGAATTTGCGCTTCTGCTCGGTTGATAGCATGATGTTCAGAAACGCCTTCTCAAGCATCTCGCGGTTGTATCTGTACAATGTGTGGCACAAGCCATACTTCACATGTTCGATGTATATCGGCGAGTTCTCGCTGTCAATGTAAATGTCCGTTATGTTCTCCACATCAAGCGCGATGTTCTCAAGCGGCCCTCCAATCCCAACAACCCAGCTTGCAGCCTCGCGAGCCATTGCCGCAGCCTCCTGCTGCGTTATCTGCAATTTGGCAAGCGTTGCAGTGTCTATGAATTTCTGCCGGTATTCGCGCGTGCGCGACTCGAATATTGTTGTATAATCAACCGCTTCCCTAAGCTCCTTCATACCCTCCTGGATGGTTTCTTTCAGCATGTCTTGCAATTCCTTTGAGAGCCCTTCAAGCACCTTGTTCTCCTGCACGTAAATATGCGACTCGCTTCCCTCCAACTCGTATATTTTCACAGTGATGCCATGCGAAAGCGAATACTGCGCATCCTCCTTTTCAATGAGCCTTGCGCCAGGCGGAACCTGCGTCAGGTAATTTTGCATGAAGCGCAGGCTCTTTAGCCCAAGCAGCCCCAGGAATGCAAAGCGCATGTCGCCCGCCTTTTCAGCAAGCCTGTACAATTTGCATTTCGTATATGTTGCAAGTATGCCGTTCACCCACGCCTGGAACGTGCGGTAGCCTTCCATGTAAAGCTGCTTTTGCGGGTATGGCTCCTTGAAGTCCCGCAGAATTTTCACGCCCAAAAGCGGGTTCATGAACATGTACTCGTAAAAGTCCGCAAGCAGCTTCTTTCTTTTCTGGAAATAATCATCATCGGGCCTGCCATATGTTTTCGGGTCGATTATTATTCCCTCAATTTGGCGCACAATGCTCACGTATTCGGTAAAAACAGTAGATTTCTCCTCGTCAAGCTCGCATCCTGCCTCCTCCTCATACCTCATCGTCTTCCAGAGCTTGTCAAGGGCGGAAATTGTGCGCAAATGCGAATTTATGCACTCTGAAGAAGCAAGGCCAAGCCCGCAGGTCGGGCAATCCATGGACAGGCGCGAGCCCTGAAAAGAAGGTCGGCATCCCATGCCATGCTAACTGCCCCATTCTTTTTATATGTAATCTGGCGGATGCGCGAAATCAGCATTATATACCCCGCAAACGCCAATTTCAACGGGAGGTGGTCCTGTGCAGCGGCAGATCGACCTTTCGGCAATCAGGGCAGGCCACATGCGGCAGTTTGGGGCAGAATTCCCTTTCCTTGCGTCCAGTGTCATCGGGCAGGTCTATTCCCGTTGCGTAAACCGTGTCACCAAAGCTGGCAGCATTGTCAATGGCAATAGCGGGGATGCCATTTACCGGGAAGCACACGGGCAACTTGCCGAGATGAACATGCGCCAGGCATCGCGGCCAGGCGCACAAAAAGCGCAGCATGACTTCGGCTCATCGGATTTGCCAGAGGGAATCGCATATTCCAGAAAATCAGGATTCCGCCCCACGTGAATTTTTACCTTACAGCCTTTTTCCAATCTCGCGCAGGAACTCGTCCAGCTTTTCAGGCGCAATGCCCCCGCCAGCCGCAATCTTGTGCCCCCCGCCCAAGCCCCCAACAGCAGCGCATGCCTCATGCAGTATCGCGCCCAAATTCAGCCCATTTTTCACAAGCTCCTTTGTCCCGCGCATGGAAATTTTTACCATTCCAGCATCATCAAGCGCAATTGCAAGAATTGGCTTCTTGCGCTCCCCGGAATAAAGCATTCCCGCAACCACTCCAATTATCCCATCCGCAATGACGCCCCTACCATCCAGGAGCAAAAATTTGCCAAAATCCTCAGTCTCCTTCTGCGCAAATGCAATGCCCTCGCGCAAATTCTTGCGGTGCAATAGCAGCAGCGCCCTCGCTTGTTCATACGCGCCCTCGCGCCCAAGGCACACGTCAATGCCAAGCTGCGGCTGGTCATTCCTTCCGCATGCATTCAAAAGAGTGGAAAATTCCCCAGCATCCGCCATCTCGCTTTCCTGCGGCCTGCTTGTTATCAGGTATGACTCGCCCACAAGCTCCTCGACTTTCCTGTCATAGCCTGACTCTGCCAAAAATTCCGCAAGGCTGCTCACAAACTTCCGTTTCTCCTCGTCATTTAGCATGTGATAAGTGCGCCATCGCTTGCCATCAGCCGCATCGAATTTACCCTGCGCGCGCGATAATCCATTCCCCGCCGCAGTGCCAGCGCCGCCCCCACCTGCAGCATCTGGCTTCCCATGCGCCCCTTCTCCTGCGTTTTCTTTCAGCCGTATGCCCATTGTTTCGCAGAATTGCATGCACCGCTCCTCGTTTCCCGTAAGCCCTGGCAGATATGGCTCATCTGCAAATGAGAGCATCTGCGCCAATGGCCTTGACACCCTGCCAAAGAGCCTGATGCTCTTTTCCACACGCGCAACTCCCTCTTTTTCCGCCTGCTCCAAAATCCACTTATTTATGCTGATAAACGGATATTGCACATCCCCCCATGCCCCCACGATGGCAATTTCGGGCAGCACCCTAAACACGCAATACGCAACGCCAGCGGCGCTCACTTCCGTGCCCCCATCAAAGCCGAACAGGTGCGGATTTGCCTGCAAAAATTTCCTCCCCTCTGTCTGGTGGTGGTCAATAATTACGGCATTGCATTCCAGTCTGTCCACTCCCGCGCTGCCCCCTCCCAAATCAGTGAAAATGATTTCCTTCTCTCCGTGCAGCTTCTCCACCACTTCATCATCTATCTTCCTCACTGTCCAAATTCTGTATTTCTTGCCCATTTTCTCAAGCGCCGCCGCAGTTATCGCGCCTGACGTGAGCCCGTCGCAGTCATAGTGGTTCACGACAAGGGGCGAGTGCATCTTCTCCACTGCTTGCGCTACTTCCTTGCAGCGCGCAAAAAATCCATCCCAGTCTTTTTCCATTAATGCAATTAGGCTGAAAGAGAAATAAAAACAAGCCGCAATGAGGGGATATCCTCCAGCTCCCCCACTTTCTTTAGCATCACGCATTCATGCCTTCGCAACAATCGCAAACGTCCCAACCAATCCAATGATTGCAAACGGAAGGCATCCGCTTGGGGCGCTAGCAGGCGCGTTGCCGGCATTTTCCTCTCCATTTTCATTTCCTGTTCCGGAAGAGCCGCCATCACTCTCATTGGTGCCATTTTGCCCGCTTTCCCCTGCACCACTGCTGCCATTCTGCGCGCCCGTGCCAGCCCCGCCACCAGTGCTGTTGTTTGCGCTTGCATTCTGCTCGCTTTCCGCATTATCCTGCACATTAGCAACCGTCAACTTTGCATGAATGTATCTGGTTGTGGGGTCGATTCCGACAATGGCATCGCACGATGCAATGGATATTTTCTTCCCTCCGCTTTCAACTTCAAATACTGATCCAGGGTTCACCTCTACATTCTGCTGCCGGATGCCGCTTCCGCTCACATCAAAAAACGCCCTGTTGCCAAACCCAATATCGTAGAATCTGGCTCGCACGCCGCCTTCCTCAAGCGTGTCATCTTTCTTGAGAAGCCCCCCGCCCTCGCATACTGTGCCGCTCCCGTATTTTCTCACAGTTATGTCAAAGCGCGCCCATGGCACATTGCCGCTGCTCACGCCAGCGCCGCATGCGTGAACCTTTATGCAATCCGCATCCGGCCCGCCCGGGCATGTCACGTAATCCCTGTTTATCCCGGGTGCAAAAACATCATTTATTCTTGTTATGTTTTTCAGCGCGAAAACAGGCGTGTTTGGCGGGTATGTGGAGTCGATTAGCACAAGCGTGTAATCCCCGGCTTGAGCGCTCTGCCCAGCTTCAAGGTATGAGTCGCAATCAGCAGACACTGCCCCGAAAAGGAAAACTGCAAAAAGAAATAACGAACGCCGCATGCACTCACCTGCAAATATGTCGCGGTGGCATATTATATACCGGGCTGTCTTTGGCTTTCATAAAAAACAAAAAATAGAAAGCAGGCTATGCAGATTGAAAAAATAAAAAAAAAGAGAAGGGCTTACACTCCGATGAATCCTTTGCCCACAAGCAATCCCGCTATCAGCAGGGCAATCACCTGCAGTATCTTTATCATCGGGTTAAGCGCCGGGCCTGCCGTGTCCTTGAACGGGTCGCCCACAGTGTCACCGACAACTGCCGCCTTGTGAGTGTCGCTTCCCTTGCCGCCCAAGTGCCCGGACTCAATGTATTTTTTCGCATTGTCCCAAGCGCCGCCTGCGTTTGCCATGAACACTGCCATGAGCTGCCCAGCCACAATCGCGCCCACAAGGAAGCCTCCAAGCGCCTCTGCGCCAAGCCCAAAGCCAACCACGAGCGGCACGATTATCACAATTGCCGCAAGCACGAGTAGCTCGCTTATCGCAGCTTTTGTCGAAATGTCCACGCACCGCGCATAATCCGGCTTCTTCGTGCCCTTCATGATGCCCGGGTCCTTGAACTGCCTGCGCACCTCCTCAACAATAAGGAATGCGGCACGCCCCACTGCGCCCATCGTGATTGATGCAAACAGGAAAGGCAGTGCAGCGCCAATGAGCAAGCCTATAAACACCGGCGGCAAGCCGACATTTATCCCCGCAAGCCCAGTCTCCTTCACATATGTGCTAAAGAGCGCCGTTGCCGCAATTGCAGCAGACGAGATTGCAAACCCCTTTGTCAGCGCCTTTGTGGTGTTCCCAACAGCATCAAGGGCATCCAGCCTCTTTCTTGCAGACTCCTCAATGCCTGCCATCTCTCCAATGCCGTTCGCATTGTCAGAAATCGGGCCCATCGAGTCCATTGCCATGATGAATGCCGTTGTCGCAAGCATGCCAAGTGCAACTAGCGCAATTCCATAGAAGCCAAGCGCCATGTACCCTAGCCCGATTGCCGCAACCACAATGAGTGCTGCAACCACTGCGCTTTCCATTCCATATCCCAAGCCTGCTATCAGGTTCGTGCCAGCGCCAGTCCTTGCAGCCTCGGCAATCTTTCGCACAGGCGCGTGCTTGTATGACGTATAATATTCAGTCATTTTCGCAACCACCTGCGCTGCGGCAAGCCCGACAATTGTTGCCGCAAACGGCCGCAGGTCATTGAAAATCACATAAGAAAGATACAGGAACCCAAGCCCGGCAAGCACGTTTGATGCCAAAAAGCCCATGTTCAGCGCGTTCATCGGGTTGTCCCTCTCCTTTGCATGCACGAATTTCGCGCCAATCACTGCCGCAACTATTGCAACGGAATTCACAAGCAGCGGGAATGCGACGCCCGCAAGCCCGAATCCGCTTATGCTCCCAAGTATCATTGCCGCAATCATGGCAATAGCATATGACTCAAAGACATCCGCGCCCATGCCAGCGCAGTCGCCCACATTGTCCCCGACATTATCTGCAATTGTTGCCGGATTCCTCGGGTCGTCCTCCGGAATCCCCTTCTCAACCTTGCCCACCAAGTCCGCTCCAACATCTGCCGCTTTTGTGTAAATGCCTCCTCCTACCCTCATGAAAAGTGCAATCAGGTTTGCGCCAAATCCAAAGCCGATGAGCACGCCCAAAGCCTGGCTGGCAACCATGTCCCAGCCTTGTGCAGAATACATGAAGTAAGATGCAACATACAAGATAGACACTCCAAGCAGCGCCAATCCAGTCACAAGCAATCCGTTCACCATGCCTGAGCCAAACGATGCCTGCAATGCCGAGTCTAGCGATTTTTTTGCAGCTTCCGCAGTCCTGACATTTGCGCGCACCGCAACCTGCATGCCGATATAGCCTGCCAGCGCGGAGAAAAACGCGCCAAGCAGAAATGCAAGCGCAATCCCGCTTCCAAGCGCGAGCCAAAGCGCAGCAAAGAGCACGACTAGAAATAGCGCGATTGTTTTGAACTGTCTCATCAAATATGCGCCAGCGCCCTGCCGGATTGCCAGGCTCACATCCTTCATCTTCTGGCTGCCTTCTGGAAGCGAAAGCACTTTCCTTGTGATGTATGCGCCGTAAAGAAGCGCAAGAACCGCCACGATGGGCGCAACAATGATTGCCAGTGTCTGAATTTCCATTTGTCCACCTCATAAGGTGCGGCCATGCCGCACCAATTTATTTCATATCTGTCTGCGTGGCATGCCTTGCCCAACGGCAAGGTCCGCCGCATCTTATGACCTCTCAAAATTTGCAGCAGAACACGCGCCCAATGCGCCCCCGCTCCGCCGCTTCTGTTTCCATCATGCAAATCCCAAATGCGATTTGTCCATCAATATTATAACCCGCACGCCTTGGTTTCGCAATATTGCCTTCAATTCCGTGTCAGTTGTGCAGACAACCGCATCCATTGCCTTTGCATTCTGCACAAACCAAACGTCTGCTGTTTTTTTCACTCCGCTTCCTTGCCCTTGTTTCTTTTTATCTTTTTCCGTCAAGATGGCTATTTTCTTTTTTTCAATGACGCCAAGCGCGCTCTTTGCGGCAATCGACCTTCTCGCATTCCCCCTTGCCATTGCCTCAAGCTCATTTAGCACCGCCTGCGGCACTGACGGCACAAATCCCTCATTCATCACGCGCGACAGCTCGGTAAAAATATCCACGCCCCGCTCAAAGGGCAGCAGGAGGAAGCTGGTGTCAAGGAGCACAAGTTTCATTGCCACATTCACAAATTCAATGCTTAAAAATTCGCACTCGCCACGTTTTTCCGCCACCACACATTATATTTATAAAGTCTGAATGTTATAGCAAGATGAGTGATATGGTGCCAAACGAAAACGCTAGCATTCCCTCTTCATTTACGCACGAAGTAAGGCAGCACATCGATTCCGCGATAAACACAGAGAAGCGCAGCATCGAGGACCTGAAAGCCCGCATCAAGCAGCTAAGGGGATGCCAAAATCGCAAGGCAACAAAAAAAGAATCAGGCGATGCATCGAAGCAATTGGCTGCCAGCCATGCGCTAATCAAGCAGTGGAAGCATCTGGAAAAAAATCCCCTCAAATGCAAGCTGACTTTCCGCGACAGAAGCATAGTCGGGCAGCTGGACCACGCAAACCTGCACCTTGCCAAGCAAAAAATGGGCAGAAAAGAGGCACGGAACCTCTCGGAACACCTCTGCCTCCGCATAAGCGAGCTTCCGCCCGCAGCAGCGCGGCTTGTAGAGCGGAACCTCTGGCTCACGCTTTACTCTGCAATCAAAGCAGACTGGGTGAGGGAAGACCCGCAGGGCCGCGAATTCTGGCTTCTTCGCGCCATAAGCAGGCTGGACCCGGCAAATTCGGCGATAACCGATCCGTTTGAGGCATTCCTGCGTGACGATTTTCTCGCAGTGCGCAAAGGCGGCGGCTTTGTGCATGAAGACGGCAGGATAAAAATATCGGACGCGCGCCGCGGCTTTAGCGCACGGATGATGGAGCGCTTTGTGAAATCTGGCATCTACGAGCCAACCGAAGACGACATCCACCACGTTTTCGTATCAAACCTCGACAGCGACAACCCGCAAGTGCGGATGGCATACCGTGGCATACTCGGGCACTGCGCAGTCAAATTTTCAGGCATTCTTCTTGACGAGCTACAAGGCATCAATTCCTCACGCCAGACAAGCGGCATAATGTCCGCATTTGCGTCATGCGGATGGGACGCGATACCGGACGGCAAGCGCGCAGATGCCGCGTTTGTTTTTGCAGAACTAGCAGCTAACCGCAACGTGTCTGTCTCTGCGCGTTTTGCAGAAATAGAAGCTAACCTCAACGTGCCTGTCTCTGCGCGTTTTGCAAAAATAGCAGACCGCAACGTGCCTGTCTCTGCGCGCATAGACGCAGCATTCATGCTCTCTACGCTTGACCCAAAAATGCTTGCCGCAAATGGAGAAGAAGCAAAGTCCGTAATGAGCCAGCTTGGCGAAACAGGCGCAGGCATAACTCCTGGCGGGAAGCTTGCAGAGCTTCGCGACATGTGCGCAAAGGCAGCAAGGAACCTCAACACGGACGGCGCGTTTGTGCTAAAGCACGCGCGCATATTCGACCTCAAAACGCCCGGGCTGCAATTTATATTGCAGAACACGGACTGGCAGACATTTACTCCAGTGTCAATGGTTGAAATGCGCCTCTGGCTCTGCAATGCCCTTCTTGGTCCGAATCCGGGTGTTGTTGCAACTGCTGCAAAAATCCTTGAGGCAATAGGCCCAAACCGCACTTTTGGTGGAAAGGAAACGGGGCTTTGCATGGACGATACAAGAATTGCCGTAACTGCGCTTGCATATCACGCGCAAGAATGGCGCTCGGACGGAAACGGCAAAGACGCAACGGAGCGCACAAGGGCAATCTCGGCGCTTGAATCGGCGCATAAAGCGCTTTCCAACCCCGAAGCCTACACTCCAGCGCATGCTGCAGTTACCTCTTCCCGCGCAATGGAGACGGCAATGCGCTTCCTTGGGCTGCGCGGCGTGAAGGAGATATTCGGGGCTGATGCTGCCGCGAAGATACAAACGAGGCATGCCAAGAAGCCTCTCCCGCAAAAAACGGGCTGAAATTTCCGTTAATTTTATTAATGCAGCCCCTCTGTTATAGGTCATGAGGTTCATCAAAGCGTATCTGGGCGCAGTTTCCCCGCTTGACCTCGACGAGAAAGAGTACGCGGCACTCGAGCGCATTGCGGCAAAAGAGCCGGCATTGCGCGAGATTCCAGGGAACCTCTCCTTCCTCTACGACCTTGCGCTAAAGCATGAGGCGCTGGGCGCGGACAACGAGCACACGAGGGAGCTTCAAGCCCTCATAATCTCGACGGCGGGAAAGGCGATGGCTGCGGCGCGCAGGAAAAAGAAGTAGGCGACCAACAGAACGGGAAAACTGGAAAGTGAATGCATAGCGAAGCTGCCAAATGCAAAAAGAAAACCGCAAGCCAAAATGGAACGCGCGCATGCCCATCCCGGTGCGCATTTTTTGCCGCGCGCAAGCCCGATAACACCGTTTTTAATCCGTTTGCTTCCAAATACTTCCATGAAACCAATCATAATTATTGCAGCCCTTTCGCTGCTTTTGCTTTTCGCAGGCTGCACCCAGACAAAAGTCCAGGTTGACGAATGGAAAGGCGATGACGGCCACTGGTACCGCGGGGCAAAGGATGCCACAGTCACGCTCCTTGAATTCTCTGACTTCCAGTGCCCGTTCTGCGGCAAGGCACAGCCGACAATTGACCGCATCCTTGCAACTTATGGCAACAAGATAAAATTCTCATTCCGCCACTTCCCACTTGAGCAGATACACCCATATGCGCTGCAGGCATCATATGCCGCAGAATGCGCAGGGGACGAGGACAAGTTCTGGGCAATGCACGACAAGCTATTCGCAAACCAAAATGCCCTGACACAAGCAAACCTGATCGCATATGGAAAAGAGCTTGGGCTTGATGAAGCGAAGTTTTCAGCATGCATAAACTCTGATGAGAAGCAGGCACTAATTGACGCAGATATGACGGATGGCGAGGACGCCGGGATACAGGGCACGCCGACATTCATGGTGAACAACGTGAAAATTGTAGGCGCGGAAAGCTACGAGAAATTCTCATCGGTAATAGATGCAGAACTGAAAAGAACGGCAACATAAAAATATTCTAAAGCGGAAACATGAACGCCTGTTTTGCCCCCTCGTTTTCCCCGCCTGGCATAAGCCCCTCCTTTAGCTCTGGGGCAAGGCTGATGAAATTCACCTTCCCGTACTTGCGGACTTCAACGATGCCGCGCTTTTGCAGCCTCATCACAATCCTGTGCGCCTTCACCCTGCTAATGTTCTCAATCCTTGAAAGCTCTGCCTGCGCGACCTGCCCGTTGTTCTGCAGCATCTTGCGCACGACAACCTGCTCATCCTCGCCAAGGAATTTGAGCACTATCTGCACTGTCTTCTCAACATTGTGCTGCTTTACCTCAACCCGCTCTGCCATCAGGTAAAACACCAGCGCGCCTGTCACCACTCCTGCCAGTATTAGCGCTGCCGTGAACTCGAACTGGTGGCTGACAAAGGGCGCAAGCAGGGGCGAATACTGGCCGCTTGCAGAAGCCATATGGTATAGTGCAAGGTATGCCACCACCACAAAGAAGAATGCTGAGAGTATGCCAATCCCAAGCACGATGCGCCTGTTTACCGACATGAAAAAGCCCCCAAACGATTCGGGTGAGAATGTTTCACTTACTTATATATATTGTTTCAGTTGAGTGAAATGCAACGGAGAGGGCGCTTGCTCTAAAATGGTGCCTCCGTATCGGGCTCGCCCTCTCCACCACCCACTCCCATAAGGGCACTGTGTCTAACATGCCCCCTTGAGGGGTTCAACCCCCGCGGGAACACAATTCTGCTTTTCCTTGCCACGCCCCCTTTCTAAAAAATTTGCAGCGGCGAACCGCTGCAAAAATTTGGAAAACGCCGCGTGCGTTTTCCAAACGATTTTAATCCTGCTTTCCCATCTTCCACGCATGCCAATATCACGGCGCGGAAAAAGGGTCGTTTACGTGACCCCCTACTTCGTTTCCGCAAAGGCAATGGCTGAAAAGTACAAGCACAAGGGGTTCACAACAGAGATAAAGCGCGAATACAGCGACTCTGCGGCTCAAATAATGTACGTCGTTTACGCTTTCAATGCATAAGGCAGGTGCCATTCATGCTGGACCGGAACGCAATTCTCAAATCAGGCTTTGCAAAAATAGTTGTAACGCGCTCTGGAGTGCGGTCGCAGCTTACTTTTACCATAATGCACGAGCAGTCGCAGATAGGGTCAATCCCGTACCTCTGCACGCAAAAGGATGTTGATTTGCAGGAGCTTGTGCGAATCGCGGCAGAGGCGAACCTCCCGGTGCGCTCAAAATCCCACTCTGTTTTCCCCGAAAAGAAGTCCGCGCACGATTTCGCCGGCTTGTGATGCGCCATCCCCGCAGAGGCGCGCACGGCTTTGCTGGCCTATGATTTCAAATTCCGAAAATCAACTTCTCTTGCAAAAAGAATGCCGCTCCAGTCAAAATGTTTTTTTGGCATCTTTTTCTTGCCTGCAAGCAGTTCAATTATTTCCTTTGCAGATTCCGCCACTTTTTTCCCACTTGTGTCAATTTCGAATATTTTCCCTTTTGGATAATTTTTCTCAGACGCAAGCACGCAGTAGTCCAACATTTCCGCAAGGACGTTCTTGCGTATTTTTTCCTGCGCATAGCCGCGCTTTTCCAGCCGGGCTTCAAGCTCTTTTGGATGCGTGCGCAGCACCACAACTGCGCTTGCAGGCAATTTTATTTCGCAGCACAGGTGCCCCTCGACAACGCAGTTTCCCTTGCTCTTTTTTATTTCGGAGGTGATTTTTTTTGCAAGCTCATCCATCCGCACCACATGCGCCTCATCTTGCGCATCATAACTGGAAAACAATCCGTATTTTTTTGCAATCCCATTTGCGGCAATGAGCTTCCATCCCCTCTGCTTTGCGATTATTTTTGCAATTTCCGTTTTCCCGGTGCCGGGAACTCCGGTGAGAATGATAATTTTCTTGGAAGAAGCCACTAAAATCACAATCTTTTTGCAAACTGTAAAAGCATTTTCTTCCCTTCCCGTGCGCATTTCTTTCCCTTTGCCGTAAGGCAATAATACCTGCGCCTGCCCTCGAATTTCGCCTCAATCAACCCCTCGCCCTCAAGCTTGTAGAGCACAAGATACATCATTATCTTGCCTGGCCTAAAGCCAAACGCCTTCTCTATCTGGGCAGGCAGGGCATACGCATACGCTTTCTTTTTTTCAAGCAGGGAAAAAATCGATAGCCAGATGTTTCCGTATGTGAGCGAATGCTCGAGCCTCTCGATGGGCTTCCCTATTTGAGCGATGTGCATTTTCCTGCCGGAAAATGCATCAGACGTTGCCTGCGAGGCAACGCTGACGCTCAAATGGGACGCATTTTTGCGCTGCAAAAATCGCGTTGGGGATGCCACGGATAAACTTTCCCAAAGCCGTTAATAAAACCGCCTCCATAACCAGATTCATGCTCAAGCCCGATTCGAAATTCGCAAGCCCCAGAACAATCGTGCTAAATGTCACATTCTCCATCCTCGCCCTTGGCATCATCTTTTTTTTCGTGGACATCGATGCAACGGTTGCGCAGCTCTCATCCGCCAACATTCCCCTTTTCATTGCGGCATTTGGCATCTATTTCCTCGTGAACGGCACCATGATTGTGAGGATAAAACTAATTCTCGCGCACATGGAAGAGCGCATGTCCTGGGCAAAGGTGCTCCTCTGCCACTACTCCGGCATGCTCGCATCCGATTTCACCCCTGCGCGAAGCGGCTATTTCGCAACGGCATTCGCGCTCTCCTCAAATGGCGTGCCCTTGCCAAAATCAATGACTGCGATACTTGGCCCGCAGCTCTTTGACTTTTTGCTAAAAGTCACTGCCGGCATCATTTCCACCATATATATACTGAATTTCCTCGGAATCGGGCTTGAGGGGGCGGGGCTGCTTTCGCTTGCCGCAGGAGTCATCGCAATAATTGGGATGATCGCATTTGGGGCGCTTCTCCTTTTCTCGCCCGCATTCCTGCGCTTTTTGGAAAAAATCCTCCCGCGCCTTCCATTTGGCAATTTTGCGCTCACTTTCATAGAGGGCATGCAGACGCAGTCAAAATCCATACTTGCGCTTCTGCCCCAGATATTCGCCATTATGGCAGTGAGCTGGGCGCTCAAGGGCTTTGAATGGTATCTCATTTCCGAGTCGCTTGGGATCAAGCTAAATTTCCCCTACCACCCACTTCTCTTTTTCATGTTCCTCCAGCCGTTCATCACCATCCTGCAATTCGTTCCGCTGCCCACAGTCGCAGGCGCCGGCTTTTCCGAGGCAGGCGCGCTCGCCGTGCTCGGCCTCTTCGGAGTTGCCGCGCCCCAGGCAGCGGCATTCGCGCTTCTCTCCCGCTTCATCATGATAATGCAGGACATAATCGGCATGGTTGAGCTGCGGCGGCTGGATTTTTCCGCAATCTGCGGGCAAAGCCCGCAGAGCAGTCGAGCGAAGCTCGACTCAATAGCAAAAAACGCGAACCAGAACCAGCCAAAGCAATAAAACAATCCTGCTGCAAAAAAAGCACATGCGGCAGATTTCAAAAAGCGCCCTCCTATTGCTCTTTTTCATCCCGCATCTTGCATTTTCCGCCTATTTTGCCCAGCCCGCATACCTTGCCGCATCAAGAATCGCCGGAAACCAAACATTCACCTACCTCAATTTCACGCCCGACAATGTTTCCGCATATTATCTCGTGAGCATGGGCGGCGAGGAGAAATTCCTCGTCTGGGTGCACCCCGTGCTTCCGATGGAAGGCCTTTTTGTTGCCGCAGAGCCCGTGCTTGAGGAGAGCCATGCGGCGTCAATACTGGCACAAATGTATTCCTCAAACGGCGCAGATATTTCCGCCCTCTTGCAGCTTGGCCAAACGCACGCCCTCGTGCAAAAATTCTCCGCCTCGCGCAAAAGCGACGAGCGCAAGTGTGACATTTATCTCGGGCTTGATGAGCACAACTGCACTGATTTTGATTCGTGCCAGAAGGCATGCTACAGCCGCACGTCATTCTGCCAGCCACTTGCCCTTGGCATCGGGCGGCCGCTTATTGGCGCAATCATGAATTACTCCGATGGCAAGCGCAACATAACCTCTCTGCTTGAAACAGAGGAGGTAATTTACGCGCTGCTTATGGCAAACCAGAGCGCAGGGAATTTCGATGCCTACTGGCAGGCAGTGCTTGCAATCGATGCAAACGCCGGCAAAATCAATTCAAATCCCCTCTTCACCGCCTACCAGCTGTGCTACCCAATCAACGCAAGCGCGCTTTCCGCCGCAAAGCAGCTGCTTGCATCAATGCGCGCCAAGGCATACCCCCTTCTTGCAGTGAAAACGCGCGCCCGCGATTACACCGAATTTGCAAGGGCGCGCTGGAACAATTCGCTTCCAATCATAGTGCAGGGGGAAATTCCCGGGCGTGCAGGCGCATCCAATTTCTCCCTTATTCCGCTCGCACGCCAAGCCGGCGGCGCAGCCTTCATTGCAAACATGATTGGGCCATTTGATGAGAGCTCTCTTCAGCTCGCAGCCGCACTGGCGGCACTGTCCGGCGTCGGCATAGGCATCGCAATGGCTGTCGCATACGCGATTGTGCGCCACAGCCCGCGCTCCGGCGGCGCATCCCGCAGCGCACGGCAAAAGCCGTCCTCCGCAAAGCCCGACGGAGCGCCATAAATTCCATTGTCCGCCGGAAGCCCTACAAAAACATTTATAAACCGTATATCCGTATAGATGCCATGCATTCGGTTACTACGTCGTATCGGGGAGCTTTTTCCCCCGATGCCGGAAAGTTCGGGAGGATTTTCCGCCGGTAGTTTCATGATAATTTGGGGGTGTCAGTTATGAATTTCATGTCGAAAATGGCTGTTTTTGTGCTTGCTCTGGCAATGCTTGCGGGCGCGAATTTTGCCATGGCATACATACAAACCAACGCCACCGTCTTATCTGCGGACCGTACGGGCCTTGGATATACCAACCTCTCCACCTTCTATATAATTGAGGATATTGCAGGTCAGATAAACGTCACCAACGCCACCGCGAGAAACCTTTCAATCATCCTCCCGGTTGGATTGGAATTCAACACTGCCCTCACCGCTGGCTATATCGCGAACGTGACCACAGGCAACCTTAACTTCAGCGGCGGCTTTAACTATTCGAACATCACGTATGTCGGCACCCGGCTGGCAATGCTTAGCAACTTTTCCGGCCCCACTGCAAATAATTCAACAATCGCCAGCCAAATCCGCATATTCGGCCTCCAGATTCGCGCCCCAGATGGAAATGGGACAGCAACAGTCACGAATCTTACAATAACCCTTAATGAGAGCATGTGGGTCTTAGGAGTCCTCGTGAACAGCAGCGTGAACATTACTAACATTTCCGTAACCAACGCAACAGTCGGAATTGTCAACATCACCCCTGGCAACTTCTCGAATGTGACATTAACACAAGTTACAACACTTGGATATGCTGGCTCTGCAGTCAACTTCACTGCACAGACGACAGACAGATACGGCAACACAAACGCCAGTGCATACACCCTGCGTGTCGCGTCAAATTCAAGCAATGCAAGGTTCAGAGTCGACTCTGGTGCTTGGCTGAGCCTGCCCCAATACCTTGTAACCGCCTTGCCTAGCGGCCGCAAGATGTTCCAAATCAATGACACCGTTAACGAAACAATAATGATATATGTAAACGGCACGAGCGGCGAAATCTTTGATTATGCAAGCGGCAACAGCTCCATGACACTATCAATCCTTACTGACAACGCCAGCATCATAAACAACCTAACTGCGGCAAACAAGACTGCGGGCACCCAATATGTCATCAGGGTCAATGTCACGGACATTTGGAATAACGCCATAGCAGGCAAGCTCCTCAACATCTCAATCAACGGCTCAACCGCCACCGCGGCTCTTGCGAATGTGACTGGTGCCCTTGGCTTCAATTCATTCCTGTCCAACGGCACTGGTGGCGCCCCAAACGTGTCTGCCAGCACCCTCATCATAACGACGGATGCCAACGGCGTTGCAACAGCAACGCTCAACGTTTCGCAATTCGTGGGCGAAACAAACATCTCGATAAACATGACAAAAGGCGATGGCGGCGATAGCGTCTATAACTGGTCCCTAGTAACCATCAACAGCACTGACACCGAGGTGCCCTATCTTGTCACTGCCACCAATCTTGTCGCCGGCCAGTGGATTAAGGGCACATACAACCTCACTGGCAATGCGAGCGACAATGTCCGCGTGGGAAATGTGACAATAAACATGAGCAACCTTTGGTCGTTTCCTGCAAACATCACATGGAACGGCTCGGACAACCGCGGCCAGAACATAAACTGGTCATACCTCATTAACACGTCTCTTTTTGCAGATTCCGCCACGCTGCCAATAATAGTCAACGCATCAGACTCCAGCGGCAACCAGAATGTTTCGCTGATTGGAACACTGAGCATTGACAACACCGTGCCCAACGTAAGTTATTATAACCGGGTCGGCGCGGCAGTCTCAAGCAACACCACTATTATGTACACGAATGCCAACCTCACAAACTACATGGCAATCCTGATACTGGATCCGTCTTCGGGCGTGAACTCGTCAGGCGCCACTGCCTACTTGAGCTCGATAAACATCTCCTTCAACACCACTGGCGCATACAACTACAGCATAACGAGCAACGCGGCAAACACCAGCCTCAACGTCACCATCAACGTGACCTTCCCGGTCACCGGCCTCTATGTAATGAACATGAACATAACCGACAACGCCGGCAACACGAACAGGACCCAGCGTTACTTCTACGTGGACATGGTTCCGCCGTTTGAGATAAACTTCACGAACATGGCGGCAATAAACAACACTGCCGGGCTTGGGTTAAACATTACCAACGAAGCGAACATCACCATCGACCTGTCAATACAGGATGCGGTGAACATGTCAAACGAGACCGACACCCTCAACGTCATAATACAGGTGAACAACAAGACGTCCGGCACCACTGCCTGCAACTTCTCAGCAATGAATGAGTTTGAGGTTGGCATAGTGAACGCATCCTGCGCGTTCAACATGTCCGGCGTCAACACGAACGGCGGCATCTACCAGATAAGCGCAATCGCATTTGACAGGGCGAACAACTCGCTTGTCGGCGTGCGCATACTGGCAACCGGCAGCGCATACGCAGCCGCAACCGCTGCCAACCCGGTCAACATCTCAGGAAGCAGGGTGCAGATACTGGGCGCCAACACAACAGGCCTTGGCGGCGGCACGGTTTACATCAACCTGACCGTCAACTCAACATCTACTGCGTCACTGCCAAACATCCTGCGCAAGAAGTACCTGCTGAACTCGAGCCTTGCGGACAACTCGTTCCTGTTCAACATATCGTTCGCATACACGGCAAGCGAGCTTACCGAGCTTGGGATTTCGGATGAAAGCATGCTCGTGCCCATGTTCTACAACACCACGTCAGCCAGATGGGAGCGCGTGCCCGGCTATGTCAACACCACCGACTTCACCGGCACTGACGCGCAGGGCAACAGCGTCGCATACGCAGGCAAGATAGTGATGACCAACCTCAAGCACTTCACCGAGTTCAGCGGCTTGGCAGGCGTTGAGGCAAACGTCACAAACTGCTCGGCAACGTATGGCAACGTGAGCAACTTTGTTGTGAACGGCACAGGGACAGTAGCGGGCATCGAGCACTGTGTGCTTGCATTCACCCTCTACAACCCGCTCAACCACGGCGTCAACCTGACATGGGTGAACATCACGCTTGTCAACCTCTCTGTGGCAGACACGAATAACATCACAAACGTCACCCTCTACAATGATACCACATACCTAAACGGCACATTCGGCTACGGCCTGTTCGGCGCAGCAGTGACTGCCAACTTCTCAATAGACCCGGGCACGGTCGCAGGCGCCATAATACCGGCGGCAAGCTCCCGTACCTTCTATGTCAAATACAACATCAATCTCACTGCAACCGACAACAAGACTCTTGGCGCAATAATAGGCATCGGAGGGCTCAACATAACCAATGCCTCGGTGCCAGTAACCTTAAACGGCACCCTTGACGGATTGCGCAACGTTTCAACCGACATGTTCGCGCCGGTGTTCTTCAACAACGTCTCCACGAGCTGGAGAAACGTTTCCCAGTACGTCGGCGTAAACGTTTCGGACCTGCTGGCGCGCCAGAATGTCACAAGCGCAACCTACTGCACAGCCAGCAACGGAAACGGAAGCGGCGGAAGCTGCAACGCGTCAGCTGGCGCATCGTTCATAATTAACACTGCCTCGGGCTGCAACGGCCTTTCTGGCACATGCGCCAACGGCACGCTGGTGCTCAACCTGACAAGCTCGGGCAACATCACGGTGAACATCACGGCAGTCGATTCGGCAGGCAACCGAAATAACTCGGTATTCTTCGTGCTTGTCGACCTCTCGGCACCGGACATCACCAACCTCACGCCCGGTGACAACGCCATCGTGAACTCCTCGCCAACCGTTAACGCGCTGGCAACGGACACGGTGTCCGGCATTGCGAACCTTACCCTATACATAAACGGCTCGCAGGCAGGCAACAAGACCAACCTGTACAACGTGTCAGCCGCAGCTGGGGTTAACATCTTCAACTTTACCACGCTTGCAGGAGGCACGCACAACATAAGCCTTATCGCAGAGAATGGCGCAGGCAGCAGAACCAACCGAAGCTGGTCGTTCACAGTGAACGGCTCGTTTAGCCTCTGGGTGGTGATTGACCTCGCCTCGGGCTTCAACCTGATTGCGATACCGATGAACGTCACCAACAACTCGGTGAAGTCGGTGGTCTCGGGCATAAACGACAGCCTGGTGAATGTCTGGCACTATGACCCGACAAACGGCTACGTGGTGTACAACACCAACCAGAGCGTGCCCAACACCCTGACAAGCATCATACCGGGGCAGGCATACTTCCTGAACATGTCTGCGCCTGCCAACCTTACCATATACGGCTTCACGCCGAGCTTGGGCAGCGCGCCTGACTACCCGACAAGGGCGGCGTTCAGCCTCATTGTTGGCTGGAACATGGTGGGCGCATTCATAAATGCAACAAACCCTGCCAACGGGTCTGCAATGGTGAACTCCTGCATGATGTTCAGGGACATAGGAGGCAGCACCCTCGTGACCGGGCTGACGGGCTACAACTCGTCAATGGGCTACTACAGTGTCATACAGTCGTCATCCCCCTGCCCGTCGTCGTCGCCGAACCTCGTGCAGGGCTGGGGCTACTGGACATACGCCAGCTCAGCAGGCACATACTACCAATACTAAGCCTGCCCCCTTTCTTTTTTATTTTTTTAATTCATGTTCCATCTGGAGGTGCGATTAATGCGATTGAATATTTTGGCTCTTTTGCTGCTTTCCCTTGCGGCAGTTTCATTTGCACAGGCAGCACTGCCACAAAGCCACTATTTCTTTGGCAACATAACCGCCGACACCGGCGTCAGCATGCTGGGGCAGACTCTCACTGCGACAGTGGGCGCAACATCCACGACCGCAACGACGGCAGTGACAACTGCGCCTGACGGCACAACATACAACTACAACGTCATGGTCAACCGCGCACCCGGCGACACTACAAATACTACGGTTCTCTTCTCGATAAACAGCTACAATTTCATGAACAGCACGTTTGTGCATTTAGGCAGGACGCACCTTAACGGCCAGTTCCCGGCTGCGCAGCTTCCGGTTACCCCCACACCATCAACTCCACCTGGCACCGGCGGCAGCACTGGCGGCTCAAGCGGCACCGGCTCTGGCGGGGGCGCGGCAGGCGGCGCTGGCGCAACGGGCAGCGGCTCATCAGCAAACACTGTTTCAGTTGACATTGGCGGCGGCACAAGCTGCAACATCTCCGTTACCCGCGAGATAAACAGCGGCTCAGGCAGGACCGAGCTGACTACGACGCTGCAGAACAACGGCGGGGGCGCCTGCACCATTTCCGCATTTGACATTGCGGACACGTTCCCGGAGAACTTCACGACCGACCTGTCTGAAGTCAATTTCTCAATAAATCCGGCATCCAAGTCCGGCCAGATCGCAACCTGGCGTTTCTACCAATTCCGCCCGGGCGAGTCAATCATACTCATCTACACCTTCCCGCGCGAGATAGCCCCGGCAAAGATACGCGAGTGGGGCCTTCCAACAATAACCCTGCAGGCTGGCGTCGCGCCCGAGGGCGGCATTGTGACGCTTGATGTGGCATCGACCGGAGTCATCGGCATGCCAATCACAATAACGGTAAAGAAGGGCGGCGTGCCCCTTGCAGGCGCAACAATCGAGATTACCACGCCCCAGCGCCAGAAAATCACCCTTGTGGCAGGTCCTGACGGCACTGTTTCATTCACGCCAACTCTTGCTGGCACATACACCTATGCAGTGCCTGGCTACACGCTTGCTGCAGCTGTTTCTACATCTGTTTTGACAGAGGCTGCGCCGCCGCCAACACCAGCCCCAACCCCAGGTCCAACCCAGCTGCCTCCGGAGCAGCCTCCTGCGCCGGCGCAAGGCTTCCCCTGGCTCACAATAGTGCTTGTTGTGGCAGGCATTGCAGTAATAGGCGCGGTTGCCTGGGCAGCGCTTGTCTACTTCAAGGGCAGGAAAAAGGGCATCTAAGCGCCCTTCCTTTTTTATTTTAATTCCGCATAGCGCAAGCAATAATGCGGAATGCCAAGAAGCAATAAAAAGGCGAATCCCAAATCAATATCCATGCGGCATTTTCCAATCGCGCTCTCAATCGCATTTCTCTGCCTGCCCATTTTCGCGTCAGCAGAATATGACGGCGTCGCAGGGGCCCTCATTTTCCAGATGCTCCTGCCAAACGAGACATTCTCATATTCCAATTTCACAGAGGGCGAAGTTGCCTACTACCTGGTCAGCATAGGCGGCACTGAGCGCTTTTTGGTGCGCGTAGGGCCCGTCCCGCCTGAGGGAAGGGGGCAGCCGCTGCTTGCCGCAGAGCCGGTCCTCGAAGCCTCCTCTGCTGTTGCGGCGCTGAAAAAAATACGCTGGCAAAACGGCTCCAATCTCTCAGAGCTTGACAAGCTCGAATCAATACACCTGCTAATAGCGGCGTTCGAGTCCTCCCGCACTCCAGGCGAGCACAAGTGCGACATCCTGATTGGAATGGACGAGCACCACTGCATCGACTTTGAGTCGTGCCAGAAATCCTGCTACAGCCGCACGTCATTTTGCCAGCCCCTTGCCCTTGGCATCGGAAGGCCGCTAATCGAGGCGATGTTTGACTACTCCAACGGCACCAAGAATCTCACACTGCTTCTTGCAGAGGAGGACGCCCGCCATGCCGCCCTCTCCTCGCAAAGAACAGCCCAGAACCTTGATGACTACCTATCCACTCTCACTGCAATAAATGTGCAGGCGACGAAAATAAACAACAACATGGTCTTTTACGGCTACCAGATATGCTTCCCTCCAAACTATGACATGGCATCGCTTACGCGCGCCAAGCTTGAGCTGCTTTCAATCTACGCAAAGGCAATACCAATCCTGCGGGCTGACGAGGAGGGCAGGCAGATGGCTGAATCTGCAAGCTCCCGCTATCGGGCCGGTGGCGAGCGCAATGTTGTGCCAGAAAAGCAAACTGCGCCCCAAATTCCAAACGGCGGCGGAACGAATGGCACAAACGTTTCCATCAACGCATCTGAAAACAAAACAATTGCCAATGGCATCCCAAGCACGGCTGGCGTTCCCTCCAATGCAATGGCGCCAGGCGCCTCTTCGGCTTCCAGCGGCGCGCAAAGCCAGCTTATACTGATTTCGGCTGCGCTAGTGCTTGCACTGCTAGGCGCGGCGTATTTCCTTGTTGCCAAAAAGAAAAGCAAAAGCGCAAAGCAAGAAATGCCAAAGAAGAAATAAACTGGGCTGCCATCTGATAGCTCCCAAGCGCCATTCCCTGCATACTATTTTAAATTCTGGATACTATTTTATAATTTATAAAATAGTTATCGAGATGGCAATATGGCAAAAATACGCACCGGGATAATAGGCGTCGGCAACTGCTTTGCAGGGCTTGCGCAGGGAATCGAATTCTACAAGAGGCAGCCGGAAAAGAAAGTGGTCGGGCTGATGCACGAGAAAATAGGCGGCTATTCCTGGGAAGACCTGGAATTCTCCTGCGCGTTCGACGTTGGCAAGTCAAAGGTCGGCCTGCCCCTGCACAAGGCGATATACGCCGAGCCAAACCTGGTTTTCTGGCTAAAGGATCTTCCAAAGTCAGACACCATTGTGATGGAAGCCCCGGTGCTTGACGGCGTTGGCATCTGGGTGCAGAACAAGGTGGACCCGATTAAAAGCAAAAAAACAGACGCGCAGCTCCGCAAGGAGATAATTGCCGAAATAAAGCGCACGAAGACCGAAATACTTGTCAATTACCTGCCTGTCGGCTCGCAGAAATCCACGGAGTTCTGGGCGCAAATTGCCCTTGAATGCGGCTGCGCGTTTGTGAACTGCATCCCGGTTTTCATCGCAAGCGATGCGGCATGGGAAGCCAAATTCAAAAAAGCAGGAGTGCCACTTATCGGCGACGACATAAAGGCTCAGGTGGGCGCAACAATAGTGCACCGCACGCTCGCAAGATTGTGCGACGACAGGGGAGCAAGAATAATTAAAACATACCAAATTAACATTGGCGGAAACAGCGTTGCCGGCGACCAGGAAATACTGCTGGTGCAAAATGGAAAACTCGCGCGGGCAAGAATAGGCGATTTTGTGGACAGAATGATGGCGGTATACGGCCAACGCAGGGCGGATGGGAAGGAAGAAGTCGACACGTCTGCAACGGGCCAAAAGATTGAGTGCTTTACCATAGATGAAAATTTCAACGCGGTCACTGCGGAAGTCTCTCACCTCGTAAGGCATTCGCTGAACAATGAACTCTACGAAATCGAAACTAGCGAAGGAAGGAAAATCAAGATAACCGCAGACCACAACGTGTTTGTCCTAAATGAAGATGGCGGGCTTCTGGAAGCCCCCATCTCAAAGCTCAAAGAAAAGGAAAGCATGATAGCCGTGCCCTGCCGCCTGCCAATGCAAATGGGGCGCGAGCCTGTCTCAATCAGCCTGCTTCCATACGCAAAAGACCTGTTTGCTCAGGGCATAGACTCAAACGGCAACATCAAAGTCCACAACCATCCGGAAATGAAAATACCAATGGAGCTTCAAATAACCGACGAGCTTCTCCAGATAAGCGGGCTTTGGCTTGCAGACGGCAGCTTTGACCGCGAAGGCTCAAGCAACTTGGAGATTGCCTGCGGAAACGACGAAGAGTGCATGGATTTGATAGATGATTTTGCATCTGCGTACAACATCAACTACCAAGTAAGGGGGCAAAAGCAGGTTGCAGTGCGCCTGATGTCAAAAACCATGTCAAAAATATTCCGCCTGGCGCTGGGATTAGGCGGCAATTCCTACACCAAGCGCGTGCCAGACTGGTTCTTCAGCCTATCCGAGAGGCATATCGCACTTGTGCTTCGCGGCTACATGAGCGGCGATGGCACCGTAACCGGCAGGCAGATTCGCTGGACAACCGCATCCGAGGGCCTGGCAGAGGACATGCGCACGCTCCTTCTGCGCCTGGGCATAAACTCCTCAACATTCAGAGAGGATTACTCGCACAAGGCAGGCAAAAGCTCATACAAGACAAACCTGCCATACATAACGCACGGCATAATATCCTCGAAAGAGGATGCGGAAAGATTCATCGAGAAGGTAGGTTTCATCCAGTCCAGCAAAAACCAGAAAGCGCTTGCAGCTGCGGCCACGCTCACAAAGGGCAATACGCATCTCATCCCCGCAATAGGGCTTCTCTCGGAATCCGGCATAAAATCTTCAAATCCGCATAACCCGCCATCGCTGCGCGCGCATACTGTCCTCTCCCAACTGGACGGGGTGCAGGACTTGAACACCAAGGGCAAAATAAGGAACATGTGCAACGCAGACACGCGCTTTCTAAAGATAAAATCCATTCGCAGGCTTCCCCCCAAGCAGCAGTATGTCTACGATCTGTCCGTGCCCGGCTACCAGCGCTTTGTCTGCTCAAACATCCTTGTGCACAATACCGATTTCCTCAACATGAAGGAGCAGGAGCGGCTTGCCTCAAAGCGCATAAGCAAAACCGAATCAGTGCAAAGCCAGCTGCGCGAGCGCCTTCCGCCTGAAAACATCTACATAGGCCCGTCTGATTTCATCCCTTTTTTGGGCAACACAAAAATAATGTTCATGAGGATAGAAGGCCACATGTGGGCTGACATCCCGTTCAACATGGAAGTGCGCCTTGAAGTGGATGACAAGGCGAATTCAGCTGGCGTTGTCATTGATGCTGTGCGCTGCGCAAAGCTTGCCTTGGAGCGAAAGCAGGGCGGCGCAATCATCCCGACCTCTGCATATTTCATGAAGCACCCGCCGGTGCAGATGACCGACCCAAAAGCAATGGAAGAGACGGAGAAATTCATAATGGGGAAATAGGGAATGCGGCGCCAAATGGAAAATGTGCAGCCGGACGAGACTGGCAATAATCCGCCCTGCTGCTTTGCGTGATAAACATGCTCAAGGAAAAATTCTCTGGATTGCAATCAAGCGCAGGAAAAGCACTATCTTTCCTGCCTTTTACGCCAAACCAGCTCACTGCAATTTCCGTCCTCTTTGCAATCGCCTGTTTTTTCTTCCTTGCAACCCAGCAACTTATCCTTGCCATCATCTGTTTCCTTGCAGCAGTTCTCCTTGACATGATAGATGGTGCAATCGCGCGCGAAAAGAAGATGGCAAGCGCAAAAGGCGCCTTTCTTGACGGCGTAGCGGACCGCCTCGTGGAGTTTTTCGTGCTATTCGGGCTTGTTTTTTACGATTTGCCAAATTTCATTCTGCCCGCATTTCTCTGGCTCTTTGTAATCGTATTTTTCGGAAGCGCAATGACCGCCTTTTGCAAGGCGTATGCGGATCATCGCGGCGCGCTCTCAAAGGAAAAGCTTGCGCGCTTTGGGGGGATGTTCAACCGGCCTGAGCGCATGGCAATGATTTTCCTCGTGCTTCTTGCCGCAGGCTTCATGCCCGCAGCTGCAACGGCGCTTCTTGCAATAACGGCGGCGCTCTCAGTGATGTCAGTTGCTGAAATTATTCTATATGTTTGGATTTCGTCGGAATGAGACGCAAGGCCTTCGGCAGAAACCGTCCTCCTCCCTATTTGCTTGCCGGGCTTTCTTTGATCGGTTTCAACCTAAGGGTTTTTTGGGCAGGGGGATTGGGCCGTTGGGATTTCAAACTATCCGCCTGCTCCTGCATTTTCTTCAGCCTCTCCAACCAGCCCTCTTGCTTCTGGTACGTATGTTCCAGGAAATCACTGGCATACGAGGGAATTTTATGCGGGATTATGCTCGCCAGATCGTTGACCTTCTTGTATTCCCTTTTCAGCATTTCCAATAATTCCGCCTTTGTTCTCCCTTCAGCTAACGGCTCTCCCTGATAGAAAACAGCCACGATTTTGGTTCCGTCGGGAAGTTTTTGCCTTGCAAATTGGAACAATATCTGCCCGATATCTTCGTCCGACAGCGGCTCTCTCGATTTAGGTCCCATCCTGATTACATCTAATTTACATCCTAAATATACCTTCACAATGCTCGGCGCAGCCAGATTTCTTATCCAGCCTGCTTGTAAAGAAGGCCTCTTCCTTTTTGCGTAAGGCGGTAAAATACGAATTTCTTGCCCGGCTCCTCCATGCGCTCAACAAGCCCGGCATCAATGAGCTTGTCAAGGTGCTCAACAATAGTCGCCTTGCTCCGCTTCAGCCTCCTGCTCAAGTCTGTTGGTATCTTTTCGCTTTGCACAAGCTCGTTTAGTATGCCAAGCCTAGTCTCGTTCATGAGCATGCGCGTGGACTCCACCTGCTCGGCAGCAGGCGCGCGGAACATGAGCACCGCAATCAGTGCAAGCGCAATTGCAAATACTGCGATAACTGGCGCAATAATCGCCAGCGGAAACTCATCCTTTTTCTGCCCAGAAGCTGCATCGGCAGCGCTTTTGTCAGCCATGCCAAATGCAGGCACGCCTAACTTCTCCGAGCCCACATCCCCTGTTTCCTGCGCAGGCTGCGGAGCCCGTGCAGGCGTTTCCACCTGCGGCACTGCACCAGTGCCTGACCGGAACCCGCTGTCGGAAAACAACACCGAGCCGTCCGTCGCATCAATGACAACGCGCGCGTCAATAGGCCTGTAGCGCTCGCCTTGATAATTGCCCTTTTGGCCGAACACCCATGCAAGCCTCATCCTGCCATTTTGGTAATCATACCAGTATGCAAGCACCGAATCCATGCCGGCTGCATCAAAATAGCCCCCCCATTCTGATGCGCTGCCTATGGCTGTAAGCCTTGCATTGCCCTCTGCAATGGCAGGCGTTGTCCCAAGCAGCGCAAAATCAAAGTATCTGGCACTGTCGCATTGGCTCTTTGCAATTCCCTGCGGCACTACCAGATAGCATAGCCCCTGCATTTTTCCATTAAGGAAATGTGCCTTTGCCTCGTACATCAGAATCGGGATGCCCTTGTATTGTTGGGCAAAGAAAACAGTTGACACTTCCCGCCCGCTGCAGTTCTCGTACCTCACTCCGCTCACTTCAGTTGAAAGCCCGTTTCCAGAAAGGTTTGAAATTGAAAATCCGTTCGGGTTGAGCAACCCCTCAACAAACGAGATTTTGTTGCCAGCCGGGAGCGTTGAATCGCATACGGCGGGTTTGGGCGGCGTTGCCGAAGACGCATCAAGGCAGTTGCCAACAATTGAGAAATTGGGCGCGTTATCTATGTGCATCCACGAAAGCGGAAACACGAATTCTTGTTCTGGCGAATTAAGCTCAACAGACCTGTAATAGGTATCCGGGGTCCTGTAATTAGTCACATTCCAAACCTCAATCTGCTTCTGGCCATAGGCTAGGTCGAATACGGCATTTCCATCAACTGCTGTTTTGGCGTTCCTAGTTCCAAGAAGACGCCCATCAGCAGCTTCTGTGACCTTTACATCTGCGTTTGCTATGCACTGGCCTGTGGAATTGTCAATTACCCTTACAACGAGTGTTCCATGCAAAGACGGAGGTGGCGCGTCTTCACTCCCGTTTCCTTCCACCAGCTGTGCCGTTGCTGCTTGCAGCATGAGCAGCATGCTAAGAAAAATCACGAGGAGGTCTCTTTTTACCATGGCTAAAAGTAGCGTTTATTGCCTTATAAAATCGTTCGGTTATTGTTCGGTCAGCATCGAGCGAAGCTCGATGTCTGATGCATTTTGCGGAACGCCGCAAAATGCACATCCCATAAGGGCACAGTATATTCACGGGCCCCCCTGAGGGGTTCATACAGTCGAACGGCGAACCGTTCGACTTATGAACAAGTCGAGCGAAGCTCGACTCTGTTCACCCCCAAGGGAAACATAGAATTTGCTCACACTGCCAATTTGATGCCCTCTCCAAAAACCATCTTCCTGCCTGCGGTCAATGAAAACACTGGCAGTTGAACGGCGGCGATGGGGGCATGGCTTTAGCGATCGATGCAACCAACCCCTTTTTATTTTATTTTAACTTTAATCCTCCTTCGATGGGCGGTCTTATGGCAACTGAGGAAGGGTATCGGGTTTCCTTTGTTTATGAGAAGGGCGGGCAAGAATGCGTTACGCAAAGGAAGGACTTTTCAATAGGCGAGACCTTTGCAAAGGCCCTTGGCAGCCTCTCGCTGGATTTGGCTTCACTCAAAATGGCCGCCCTGCTTGCAAGGAAGCTTGTTTCCTACTACTCCAGGAATTTCGAGGAGCACAACAGGATAAATGAGAGAATCTGGGCCTGCCTGATAGCAAAATATTACGGTCTTGGCGAGGCAGGCAAAATCAGGATAAAAAAATACAGGCTGCATATCGCGGGCATGGAGCTTGAATTTGAGCATTCTGCAGCCTCTCTCGTAATGAGCAATGGCATCATAATCCATGACGAGTACGGCGTGCGCAAAAGCACTGGCGCCATAGGGGGCAAGACGGTCATCGATGCCGGAGCCAACGTTGGCGTCTTTTCAGCCTATGCTGCCCTGTGCGGCGCAAGGAAGGTGTATGCATTCGAGCCAGTCAAAGAAACTTTCGATGTGCTGGTGCAGAACATAAAACACAACGGCTTGGAGGCAAGCGTAATTCCGCTCAATGCCGGTCTTGGGGAGAGAACGGAAGAGGCAGAGCTCCATTTCGATTCAGCAGGAGACCTTGGCGCGACTTTTAGTTGCCTAGGCGCGGGAAACCCAATGCCTTCAGGCATTGGATGAAAGCGCCCCAGTCTTATTCTCAAAAGAAGATTTCTTGCCAGCAGGGGAA
>JAGVIA010000022.1 GCA_020056305.1 archaeon
AAGCTTGCCCCTATTCGTGGTGCAAAACAGAATCTTCATGTGCTAATGCTTGGAAGGGGCGCTAATTAAGCCTTGCGAGGCCTAGCGAGCCAATGTTTTCCGCAAGCAAAAATTCAGTTGGAAAATTGTTTCTAGACAGCGATTTCGCACCCCGCACAATCGCAACAGGCACCCCGCCAACGTTAACCTCAATCCACGAGAATTCCGGCAATTTGGCAAACGGCACAGTGTCCGCGTCCCCCATGATGTTTTTCCCGACAACTACCATTGCCGACCCGGCGGCAACCGAATTCAGGGCATGCAGTATTTTACTCTGGCTTGCACCGCCGTTTGAAAGTCTCATCACAACTGCCGCCCTGTCAACTTTCCACTGGCTGACTCCAGACGTTCTTTTTTCGGCTTTTTTGACAAGTTTTTCATGTATGCCTGCCGCCTTCTGCTGGCTAATTTCCCCTTGCGCAGCTTCATGCATCAGCCCAAGCGTCTGAAGCAGATTTCCGCCAAAGCTCCGCACAGATCTGTTGTATGCGGCATCATTCTGTTCTGGCTTTCGCCTCACAATGCGCGAGAAGACAGCCTCTTTGCGGACAGCATGAACAATATTTCTTTGGACAATCCGTTCCCCAGCCATTTATTTCACCTGCATCACTTGCGCTTGTTTTCAAATAAATAGGTTCTGGCAAAATTAGCGCAAAAAATACAGCAAATGTATCAAATGCTACAATTAGGAAATCTTTACGGAGAATTCGCCATCGTGCAGCGTGAGCTTCTTCATCCTGCCGACCGCAATGATGTCCTCTTCCGCGCCCTTCAGGCTCACCGGCGACGTGACAGTAACGTGTTCCAATTCCGCATTCAGCGGCATCTTGTTTGCCGCCTTGTGCTGGCGTATCTGCGCAACCGCGCCGTTAAGCACGGTAAGCATCTCTTCCGCCTTTGCATCAAGCAACGCATCCTCTTTTCTCGGCCATGCGCTCTTGTGTATGGTTTCGTTGTCTGATTTGCGGAATATGGAATGGATTTCCTCGCATAAGTGCGGTGCAACCGGCGCAAAGAGCTTAATCGTGTTCAGCAGCACATAGCGCAATGTATATTGCGCAGCCCTCCTGCTCTCCTCGCCGTATTTATCGGGCGAATAAAGCCTGTGCTTCACATACTCGAGGTAATAGTCACAGAACTCATGCCAGAAGAAATCATGAATCATCTTGGTTGCATGGTGGAAATCAAAATTCTCAAAGTCTTTCGTCACTTCCTCAATCACTCTTGTCATGCGCGAGAGAATCCACTTATCCGTTCCGCGCAAATATTTCCTGTCCTCATCGCTTGCAGCATATCCCTCCAGGGATTTCTCCACGAGCTTGGAGGCATTTAGCAGCTTGTTGTTGAACGATTTTGCATACTGTATGTCCTGGTAGGAGAACGGCCTGTCCTTTGCCATTGCGCCTGAAAGCGCAGCCCACTGCCGCACGGAATCAGCGGAATAATCAACAACAAGCTTATCTGGTGCAATTATGTTCCCAAGGGACTTGCTCATTTTCTTGCCGTCTGGTGCAAGCACATTTCCATTTAGCAGCAATTCACGGAACGGCTCCTGTCCCGTGAGCATGAGGCATCGATAAATCGTATAGAACGCCCAAGTGCGTATGATTTCCACGCCCTGCGGCCGCAATGAGGATGGATACACCTTCTTCATGAATTTCTCGTCATCGGGCCAGCGCGATATCACAAGAGGCGTTATCGAGCTGTCCACCCAGCAGTCTGCCGTGCTTGTTTCCGCTTTCAGCTCGGCGCCGCACTTGCAAGTTTTCTTTTTCGCATTCGGGACTGAGAATGGCAGCTCATCATATCCTGCAGGTTCCGAGTGCCCGCATTTTTCGCATATGTAGAACGGAAGAGGCGTGCCAAACACCCTCTGCCTTGAAATTACCCAGTCCCACTCGAGGTTCGTTGTCCAGTCCACAAGGTATTGAATCGTGAAATCAGGCACCCAGCGCATGCGAAGCGCAGCATCCAATATTTCTTTTTTCTTGTCGCGCACGTTGATGAACCACTGCATTGACATGAGAAGCTCGATAGCGTGCTTGCACCTGTCATGCACCTTGACAACTTGCTGCAGAGGCGCACTCTTCACATGACCGCCCTCGGTTTTTATTTTGTCAAGTATCTTCTCTGCCGCCTCCTTTGCCTTCATGCCATCATATGCGCCCGCATTCACGAGCCTTCCTACCTCGTCCATTGCGCGAATCGCAGGCATCTTGTGCCGATACATCCAGATTACATCTTGTTTATCCCCAAACGTACAAAGCATCACGAGGCCTGAGCCAAATTCCATCTCAACATCCTTGTCTGCAAGCAGCAATACCCTCTTGCCAAGCGGTGTCTCAATCTCCTCATTCGCATATTTTGCATAGCGCGCATCTTCCGGGTGAAAAAGCACTGCGACGCATGCGTGCAAATACTCTGGCCGCGTTGTTGCGACAACGAGCTTTTGCCCCTTGCATGTAAAATTGATATAATGCAAAGTAGTCTGCTTCTCCAGCTCCTCAGTGTCTGTTTTTGCAAGCGCCGAGCGGCAGTGCGTGCACCAGAAAACTGGGTGCTCGGCGCGGTACACCAGCCCCATTTCATGCATCTTAAGAAGCGAATATTGCACGCGCTTGTGATAATCCGGATACATGGTGCGGTATTCATAGCGCCAATCCGGCGAAAATCCAAGGGAATCCATCTGCCCCTTCATCTTCTTTATGTACTCCTCAGTCCACGCAACGCAGAGCTTGCGGAACTCCTCAGGCTCCTTCTTGCCGTGCTTTGCCTCCACTTTCACTTCAGTCGGGAAGCCCTGGCAGTCCCAACCCTGCGGGAAATAGACATTGAAGCCGTTCATGCGCTTGTAGCGCGCGACAAAATCAAAGTAGGCATACGAGAGCACGTGGCCCATGTGCAAATCCCCGCTTGTGAAGGGCGGCGGCGTGTCTATGGAGTAAATCGGGCGCTTATTGTCATCCTCGTCAAACCTGTAAGTCTCCTGCGCAGCCCAGAAATGCTGCCACTTTGCCTCGATGGTTGAATCGAATTTGTCTGCTAGCATAGAAATTGCACCGATTAAGACCTGTATTCGAAAGAGAGGATAAAAAGCCTGCTTATGCAGCACTGCAAAGCCCTGTTTGCATCTGCCCTGCCAGCATAACTGAATATTAACGTGCAACTTCAACAATTCCACCTGTGGGAAAGCGCAAATTGATAATCCTGGATTGGGGGAACACTCTTTGCAATACTTCTGCCGCCTACGCAAAAATCTCAGACAAAATACCTGCCATATTCGCCCAGCACGGAATTGCAATTTCCCCGGAAGATTATGCCCGCCTCTCATCCAAAGTCCGCAATGATTTGCGGCGCGAACTGAAAGGCGACGTGGCGCGGCATGCCCTCGGCATGCACGAGGCGAGGATAGCCCGCGAGCTTGGAAAAACGATAACCACCATGGCAGCGCAGGAGATAGACTCAGAAATACATTGCCTGTTTTTGAAAAACTGCACCGCCATTGATGGCGCGGAACATTTTTTGCGCAAAGCCAAGTCCGCAGGCGCCAAGCTAATCCTAATCTCAAATTCGAATCAGAACAAGCTTTATTCAGAGATTCGCGCCCTCGGCTTTGCCAAATACTTCTGCAAAATAATCTGTTCGGAAGAGTGCGGGCATGAGAAATCGGATCTGGTGCCGTACAAAATGGCTCTCGAAGCGGCGCTCAAAAACGGCTGGATTGCATCCAACTCGGATGTTCTGGTTATCGGGGACAGGGAGGAAGAGGACGGGGCTGCAAGGAAGCTGGGTCTGCAAGTGCGCATCATTGGCAAAGATGCTCCGCACGCATTTGGAGAACTGGAAGCAGAATTATAGCTGGCGCAAATGCCCCCACAGTATACCTATTTCTTTCCCTTCAGATATCGATCTCCAAGGTGCATCTCGTCATCCACAAAATCCGCAAGCGTGGGCGCCTTCTGCTTCTTTGGCGCATCCCCAAGTCGCATGCCATCTTTGGCGGCAATCGTTTTCACACCTGATTCCTTTTGTATGAGCGCAGCCTCGATGTCCGGCCCCTTGCGAAGCACCTTCATTCCCATGTGCGAAAGTATTGCAAGTTTCGGTTTTGCAGCCTTCAAAAGCTCAATCGTGCCCCCTGAGGAAAGATGGTCCGGTATGTCGTCGTCCATTGGCTTAAGGTTGTTCACAATAAGGTAATCACAGCCGGCAAATATTTTGCCAAGCTCAGGCAGATATTCGGTATCTGAAGTATACCCGATTTTCTTCCCGTCCATCTGCAGCACAAACCCAAAGCCGGTCGGGTCATCATGCTTTACTGGCGTGAAAATAAGCGCAATATCATCAGATTCAATTTTTTCGGCATTTGCCATTTTTGCATTCACCGCTTTTTTTTCCTTTCCAAAAACAACCGCCTTGTTCTTTTCCGCCACTATCACCGTGCCCGCTTTCTTCTGGTGGTATGTTGAAATGCATTTTTCAAAATCAGAATAGCCTTCGAGCACGCTCTTGCTCCCAACCAGCACGCCGCCCTGCCCTGTGGCATATTTGCTCATTGCCTCAAGCACAAGCGCCGCGTCATTCACGTGGTCAATGTGGCAGTGCGTCACCACAAGCACGTCAGCGTTTGCCGGGTTCTCGCCAAACTCGCGGTTTACGCTCAACACGCCGGGCCCCGGGTCCACGTAAAAATTCACGCTTCCCTTTATCCAGAATCCCGCGGTGCGCCTAATCTGCGCAAGAAGATTAACCCTGCCCCCGCCGGTTCCCATGAAGACGATTTCCATAAAACCACGCCAAAGAATGCGCATGCATTCCCAATGAATCAAAATCCATCCGGCATTGCCTGCAGCCAAAAGCCGGCAACCTCACGACCTTGCAAAAACAAATACTGCCATCGCAGCCAGAATCATCCCGGTCATGCACTTCGGCCCTCCGTTCCCATCAGATGGGATGAACGGCAGCCCTCCGGTGATGTTCTTGACTGCAAGTGTGTCTGCAATCTGGTATCCCTTGCCGGTTTCATCCTCCCAGCGCACCACGATTGGGTAGCTGCCGGGCGCAAGCTCAAACTCCGCACTGTCCAATCCTGCTGCAACCGCCTTTGAATGCGAATTGAGCGAAATAGAAATGTCCGACGGGCTGCCCTCGCGCCTTAGCGTCACCGTTATTTTTTGCATTCCATCCGCCTGCTGCTGCTCCACTTTTGAGATAAACACCTTGGGCGGCACTGCAACCTGCACGGGGTATGTCTTGCCATCCCGCACGCCGTCTGCGGAAAGCTCGATTGAAAGCAGGTAGTGCCCGCTTTTCTTAGGCACAAGCTCAAACTCAAACGCGCCGCTTTTTTGCACCACTCCTGATTTGGACACGGTCTCATCCCCAAGCGTTGCAGTAAGCTGCACGTGCTTTGGCCCAGGGTCGCTTGTCCCGACAGTCACTGAAAACTTGAATGGCATTGATTCAAACGCGAGCTTTGGAATCGAATAATTCTCAATGAATACCGTGCCATTCTCCTTTTGCACATTGTAGGAAATCTTTTGGTAATTGCGGCCTTTGGAGACCACAAAAACATCCTGCCGCCCGGCGACCTCCGGTTTTATTGCAAAGACGCTCAAATCTCCATCATCCTTTGGGTTTTCGAATATCCCCTCGGGCGTAACAAGCTTAATGCCGAACAGCGACCCATCGCCCCTCACGTAAATTTTCTGCAGCTGCCCAAGCCGCACTGTTTTTGCCTCTGCCCATGCCTCTGGCGCATCGCCAAGCTTCATGGAGTTTGAAACAGTAAGGTTCAGCCGCTTTGCCCCAAGATAAGGCGAATTGAGCACAAGGGGGCATGTGTACACGAAGCGCTTTGAAAGCTCCGCAGGCGTGTTTATCTCCCACATGGCGACCCTGCCCTTGCCAGGCTCGACAAACAAGTGCTGCTCTGGCGCCGAATTCACGTCAAATGGCCCGCCCTTGCACTCGCTTAGTATGACTGGCATCACGCGGTAGTCATTTGACGCGCGGTATGCCCAAACCAGCATACTGTCCCCAATGCCCGCTTCTGGCGTGCTTGTGTCAAACTCATAATCAAAATCATCCGGCAGGCTTGCTGCCAATTCAGTCTTGATGGCATCGCTCACGCCTCCGCGGTCGCCCTTGCGGTTTATGACGAGCTTTGCCTCTGGAGGATAGACAAGGGCGGACACAAGCAGGTCCGGCTTTAGGTAATCGGAGCGGCTGGTTGCGATGTGCATCGCATCAAGGTTTCCGACCTCAAGCCACGTCGGGTCCACTGGCACCCATTTTCCGATATACGCCTCTGCCCAGGCATGCCCGAGCCACGCATTGAACTTGTTCGCATACGCATAGCCTGTCACATACCTCGCAGGAATTCCAATCGAGCGGCAAAGCGCGACAAAAAGTGTCGTATATTCAACGCACACGCCCCTCCTGTTCGCAAGCACCCAGAGCGCGTCGTTCTCCTGCCCCACAAGGTCCGACTGGTACTCCAGATTGGAGTTCACCCAGACTGCAAGGTGCGCGATTTTCTCAAACGAGTCGGTTGCATTTTCCGTGATCTTTAGCGCAAGCGCCCTGATGGCTTCGTCATCGCTTTGCACCTTTTGGCTTGCCGCAAGGTATTTTGCATATTCTGAAGGCGACACGAAGGTTTCGGGCAAGCTCGTGGTGGACACGGCGTTTGTTTCCACTGTGCTTGTTATCTTGTAATCAAACTCCCGCTCCCTTGTCGTCTTTGAAATCGTCGCGCGCAGGTTCCCTTCCGCATCCGTATAAATGGAATATGTGTCATCAAAAGTCGCCTTCTGCGAGCCTCCTGTCTGGGGCAGCGAAACATTAATCTGCACCTCCCTAAAAGAGCCCCCGGAAACCGAGATGGTCCCCTCTTCAACAAGGGTGGAAGTCGCCCTTGCAACTGTAAATGGGGAGATTTCCGCATGGGCGGAAATCACAATTGCAATTAACACTAGTGCGAATGACAGTGCTGCCGCCCTTCCCATATTCTTGCGTTTCATGCTTTTTCTTTTTAAATCCGCCTGGCAAAACCTCTCTCTATGGAAATATCTGTGAACGGGAAGAAGAGGAAGCTTGCATTCAAGGGCACGGTTTTGCAGCTATGCAAAAAATTGGGCATGGCGCGCGAGGAGACTGTCGCAAAGGTGGACGGCAGGCTGGTGCCTGACGATGCAATGCTTTCAGGAAATGAAAAAGTCGAATTCTTTACAGTAATATTCGGCGGTTGAGAAAATGGGGAAAAAGGCAAAACGCACGCCGCCAGATGCAAAAAGGCAAATTGAGCAAGCGCTCCGAACGCGCAAATCCACTGCAAAAATCCCTGGCGCTGGTGCAAATGCCTCAATTTTGCATGCAACGGCTGCTTCAGGTGCCAAATGCCGTGACTGTGCGAGCCCCGGGATCGTTTCTCTTGCCTATGCCAATTGCAACCTGTGCAAAAAACATTTCCTTCGGTCAATAACAGAGCGCTTCAAGCGCACCGTGCGCGAATTTGGCATGATAAAGAAAGGCGAGCACATTGCAGTGGGCCTTTCTGGCGGCAAGGACAGCACCGTGATGCTCTACCTGCTGCATGATTTGCAGCAACTCCTTCCCTTCAAAATGACTGCGGTGATAATTGATGAGGGCATTGCCGGCTACCGCCAGAACACGATGAAAATAGCAGTTAGCCATTGCAAGAAACTCGGGATTCCATACAAAATTTACACATTCAAAGGCTACGCTGACAAATCCCTCGATTCAATTATGAAATCCCGCAAGGGCGAATCCGCATGCGGCTTCTGCGGAGTGTTCCGCCGCACCCTGCTCAATCGTGCATGCAAGGAAATAGGCGCTGACAAGCTCGCAATCGGGCACAATCTTGATGATGCCGTGCAGACATTCGTGATGAACCTTGCGCGAAACGAGCCATTGCGCCTAGCGCGCTTCGGCGGCATCTCCGGGCTTGCCGAGGAAGAGGGTCTTGTGAGGCGCATAAAGCCCCTTTTGCGCATACCCGAGCGCGAAATCGCCCTGTTTGCAATGCTCTCAGGCATTGAATTGCATTTCCAG
>JAGVIA010000052.1 GCA_020056305.1 archaeon
CGACAGCACCTATTGGGAAGGTTACGTTTGGTTTCATTGTTTCACCAAAACTGATGAAACTGCGTACCTTCCTTATACTTCAACTGGCGAGGTCAGGTATGAGTATATCGCGCATACCGGAGATTTTCTGCCATTCTATGTCTGAGTGCTTTTTCTTGAATTCAGGCGGGAGGTTCTTTGCGGCCTCACCGATTATCTCCAGCTCTCGTATTATCGCGCTCTGGCGGAGCCTGTCATTCTTGAAACTCTCGTAAGTTAATCCTTCCGAGAAGCTTTCGATGTTCCTGATGCTCCCTTCGATATGAAGCATGAGGAGTTTTGTGTCCATCACAGTATCCTGACCTCTTCGCCAAGTATCCTTTTTTTCGCCAGTGGGTGGATGGTGCAGTATTCGACCAGGTCCACCTTCCTGCCAAGAGCGGATTTAAGCTCATCCTGTATGCCAATAAAATCAAGCAGGCTTACGTGCTTGTCAGGTATTTCCACTAGGATATCTACATCACTCTTTTTTTTCATCTCCCCACGGGCCGCAGAGCCGAATATTCCGGCTTTTTTGACCTTGTGTTTCCTAAGCACGGGCAGTATTTTGCGTCTTATCTGTGAGATGTTCATCATAATCTCCTTCGGGAGTTAATTGGGACTTTGGTTGTTTTTATCCCTTTTGCTCCTGCTTAGCAAGCCTTGCCACCAACGGCCTTCCAAGCCCTCTTTTTATTGTATATTATAATATTCAATAAATGCCGTTATTGCTCATTATAATATGCAATAATTTCGAATCGGTGAAAAAGATGGGCAAGCTCGAAATTGAGTATGTGCCTGCGTGGAAATGGCTTCTCCAATCTCAAAACTAGGCGGGTCAAGGTCCCCATAGCAGATGGGTTTGATAGGGCGGGGTGTAAGATCTTATAGCTGTTCCGATAAATAATTGAACAAAACAACGGCTATGCCGGACGCCCGCTTCGGCTGCAATCGTCCGCTAAGCCGCCGGTTCGGACGGCTCGAAAGTTCAAAAATTGGCAAGATGTACTATTAGCTAACGCCACGGCGTCTGCAAATGCGAAGCATTTGACCGGGAAGCGAAGCTTCACGGGCGTATTCCGCGAAGCGGAATCACGACGTGCATTTTGGCGAACGTGAGTGAGCCAAAATCGCATCAGCCTGCCGCTACTAAAATCCTTTAAATATTCCAACGCTCAACAAAATTCATGCCGTCGCAGAAAAAAGACGAGCCGGTTGCCAAGAAAGAATACGTCGCCCGCCTTGAGCGCATCCGCAAGGGCAAGTTTGTCGGCGTGAAAAGCGTTTCCGGACGCTACGGGGTCTAACAACGGTGCTACTGCCCGATTACGGTCACCGCGACAAGATTTACGGCTAGCACTCACTTCTTTTTCTTCCCGTACATCCCTTCGACAAGCTCAAGCGCCGAGCCTATGCCTATCCCGGCAACTCCGATTACCATGGCTCCGGCAGAAGCTTCCTTGCCAAACGTGTTGAAATAGCCTGTGCTTACGCCCATAAGGCCGATTATTGCAGAGCCTTTTGACAGAATCGACATATGTGCCACACCTTAGCGGAATTTCATGCATTCTCAAATATATTCCTGCCTGCTCCCTATTTCATCGTGGAAAGCACGAACTTCTGCAATTCAATAGGGTTCCAGCCCTCAAGCGCCTTAATCGCAAAGTCCAGCTTGGATTCCGACTCGGCGAATATCTCAAAGAGCACATCGCCCTCCTTCACCTTGTCGCCCTGCTCGCAGTGCAAATAAATGCCTGCGCCCTTGTCAACAGGCGCGCCTGCCGCGCGCGCGATTTTCGAGAGCATCTTGTTGTCCACAAATGAGACTCTGCCTGTCTTTTCTGCAATCACGCGGTGCTTGTGCCCGCCAATGCTTATCGATTCGGGCGTGACATTGGGGTTTCCGCCCTGCAATTCAATTATCTGGCGCATCTTTGCCATTGCCTTGCCTGAAGTCAATATATCCGCTGCAAGCGCCTGCCCGTCCCCCTTTTTGCACCTGCCGCAAAGCTCCATGAGTATGCCTGCAAGCTGGCAGGATTTATCCCGCAAATCCGCAGGCCCGCCCCCTGCAAGCACTGAGAGCACGTCGCGGCATTCAAGCGCCGGCCCAATCCCGTTTCCAATCGGGTCAGATCCGTCAGTTGTAAGCACTTCTATCGTAATGCCAAGCTGCTTTCCAATGTTTATGAAATCATGCGCAAGCCGATTTGCCTCGTGCGGGTCGGCAATTTTTGCGCCCCTGCCAACCGGTATGTCAATCACGGCATACTGCGCGCCGACAGCCTTTTTCTTCGCAAGAATGCTTGCAAGCATCACGCCCTTTGGGTCAAGTGAAAGCGGGTTGCGTATGCGTATGAGCTTGTCATCTGCTGCTGCAAGCTTCATTGCGCCTCCCCATGCGATGCAGGCGTTGCACTTGAGCACGATTTCCTTCATTTCACTCACATCAAGCGCCACTGGCGCAAGCACTTCCATTGTGTCTGCGGTCCCGGCAGCAGATGTTATCGAGCGCGAGGATGTCTTTGGCATGTACACTCCGGCAGCAGCCACTATGGGCACTATTATCATCGTTGTCCGATTGCCCGCAACGCCTCCTATGCAATGCTTGTCTGCAATGGGCTTTTTGCCAAGCGCAAGGATTTCGCCGGATTTCACAATGCTCTGCGTGAGCCCAACAACTTCTGAGTCTGTCATGCCGCGGATGTAAAGGGAGGTGATGAACGAGGCAAGCTCGCCCTCTGACAGCCTGTTTTGCATGAGCTCCTCCATCACTGTGTCAATCTGCAGGTGTGAGAGCTCATGCCCGTCCATTTTCTTTTTTATATAATCTATTGAAGCAGGCCTTGAGGTATGCATCACCTTCACCGGGTCGCCCTCGCGCACACCGAGCTCCTCAAAAAGCTCGATAAAGAGCCCGACTTCCCCAGGGCGCACAAGGTCATTGGATAAATCAACGATGCTCACTAGTTCCTTATGGTCTGCGGAAAGCACCACCCTGTGGTTTTCATAAATGTCGTTTGAGTATGCATCGCTCCTGTTGAGAATTGCAACGCGGCTGCCTGCGCGGATGTCAAAGCATTTTGCGCGGCAGACGTATTCCTTGAATTTCCAGACCTCTTCCTTGTCGATTTTTTTCTCAACCATCAAAATACCCCATCAGAGCGGATTGTCAGGGCCGAATTTGCCTGCCTTGGCGGAATTCCCATTCCGCTTCTGGAAAATTTCCTCGAAATTTTTCATCGCAATGGCGGATAAGCCCTGCGGCGGCACAAGCCCCTCTTCGGTAATGTATGCGGATATCAATTTTGCAGGCGTGACATCAAATGCGGGATTTCTTATCTTAATCCCTTTCCATTCGCGCCCTGATGCCAGCTCTTCAGTGGGCCGTTCCTCAATTTCCTCAATGACGCCCCATCTTGTGAGCGGGTCAAACTTATGCAGCTCTGCTGCGGAATAGAATGGCACATTGTTGAACGATGCAACCTGCGCAATGGTGCGCGTGCCAATCTTGTTGAGCAAGTCCCCTGCCGCGGTTATTGCATCCGCGCCGACTAGCACCATGTCACAATCAGAAATGAAGTTTGCGACCGCAGAATCCACAATCATCGTCACCTTTATGCCTGCCTTGTTGAGCTCCTGCGCAGACAAATGCCCCTGGAATTTCGGCCTTGTTTCAGTGCAGATAATGGATATGTCCTTGCCCATCTCGGATGTGCGCTTCAATATGCCCATGAGCGTGTTTGAGTGGCAGTGTATCATCACCACTGAGCCGTCTCGGATGTTTTTTGCCCCGAATTCCGAAATTCTCTTCAGGCTCCGCTCGACATTTGCAAAATAATTGCGCTCTTCCTCCTTGACAAGCGCTTTAAGTTCATCGATTTTTGCATTAGGCTGTTTCTTCATCTGCAGAAGCACGAAGCGCACTGCATTTTGGAGCGAATTGCGCAGCATCGGCTCGGTGGGCCGCACTGCCGCAAGCGCATCCGCGGTTTCAATGAGGTCTGCATAGAATTGCGCCTGTGTCTTCGCATGCGATTTTCGTGCCGAGATGCCAAGCGCCCGCACTGCCGCGATTGCCACTTTTCGCGCGCCCTGTATCTTGAGAGTGCGCATCTCTTGGCAAATCTTCTCAACTTCGGGTGGAATCATTGATTCGGAAGGCTCAAACAATATTATTAACCGTTTGCGGGCATTAACTTTGAATAGGAATCCCCATGGTAAAAATTCGCCAAGCCAAAAAATCTGATTTGAAGGCACTTGCGAAGATGGATGCGAGAATATTCCCCGAAACTACAATGGAATCCGAGGCTATCAAGGTATTCCGCCATTGCCTTGCAAACACTGTTCCGGGCGCATGCCTTGTTGCAGAGGAAAATGGGAAGATAGTTGGCGCAATGATTGCAGCCCGAAAACTTACCCACATTAAAAATGCAGCCGAGGTGCGCGACCTCTTGGTCGATGAAAAGTTCCGGGGCAAGGGAATCGGAAAGCTCCTTTTCCGAAAATCGCTCTCCGCGCTAAAGAAGCACGGGATAACGACAGTTTCGCTTACGGTGGACCCAAAAAACAAGAGGGCATACGCGCTTTACAAAAAGGAAGGTTTTGTGCTGTTCCGGCATCTCCTGCTCAAGCGATTTTAGGGGAAAGTGACGGGCAGGAATAAAAATCGTCTTTAGCATAATAGTGCCGCAGGGATGGCGGAGCCAGGTCAATCGCGTCAGACTCAAGATCAACGTCCACCCGAATGTTCGGATGGGATATCTGATGACTTAGGTCTTCGGGGGTTCGAATCCCTCTCCCTGCACTCGCTTCGCTCGTTCCGGGAGAGTTTTGGCACTTCGTGCCAAAATCCCTTCAACTGCAAGCAGTTGAAGGTCCCTCTCCCTGCACTTACTTTTTGCTAAACGTGCTATTCTGCTGCCTTTACAATGCTGCCGGTAATGCTCTTTGTGACGATATTGGGCCGCCCGGTCTGCCCGCTCATGTCTTTTCCGTAGAAGACCCTGAAAGTGTTTTCGTCCACCTGCACGATTGACGGGTCATAAACGCCTTCTTCCACCAAGACTGGCTGCAGGTCCCAAAAGAAAAGCCCATCTTCAGAAACAAGGCTGTAAATGCCTTGGGCCAACTGCTCGGATTTTGAAGGCGAATTTGGCGGGGCAGGAAGGGAAACTGCCAGCAGCAGATATCTCCCGCCAGGGAGTGCAGTAATCGCAGGGTCAACAAGCGCCTTAACCCTTGCGCCTTCTTCTTTTTGAAAAGTCATCCCATCCTCTGATACGGCTGACATTGATCCGCCCATTGCCTCAAAGTCGCCAGATACGTAATATATCCTTACCCTTCCGTCAGGAAGCATGATTGCTTCGGGCACAGACGCCCACCCGCCGTCCCCGGTCTTTTCCGAGTCAATCCTCAGGCCCTCTTTCTGGAACTTCAATCCGTCTGATGAAATTGCAGAGAAAATTTTGTGGAGAGCCTGCCCAGGTCCGCCCTGGCCGTTTGCCCCCTTGTAATACATCCTCACTTTTCCGTCTGGCAGGCTGATTACTGTGGCATCGCAAACCATTGATTCTGCGCCGCTACCAGAGGATATCCTGGCTCCAGCCTCTTTTTGAAAGTCAAGGCCGTTGGAAGAGATGGCAGAGAGAATCCCCCCAGCCCCGCAGAAATAAAGCCTATATCCGCCGCCTTTCAATTTGTAAATATACGGGACGCTTCCATCTGAAGTGCGAGTCCCGGAATCTTTTACCCATTCAATCTTCAAAGGTGCCTCGCTTCCCTCAGGGGGCGCCGGGAGCGCTTGGGCAGGCGGCATTTCTTGCGCGCCATCTATCTCGCCATTTAACTTGCCCATGAAATTCAGGTTTTTTTCAGCGCCATTGCCGGTTATGCAGCCGCTGATGAAAACAATTCCGAAAAAAAACAGCACCAGAACAAGAGGTTTCATTGGATTTGCATTAATCATGGATTTTAGTTGGCTTCTTTTTCTTTAAAAATTGCACGCCCTTTCCAGCCAGCTACTTCTTCGCCATCTTCAGGAAATTAGCATAAATTTCCGAGCCATGCTCGGTATGCTCCACTTCAGGATGGAACAAGCATCCGTAAATCGGGCGGGTTTTTGATTTGAATGCCTCATTTGAGCAATCCTTTGAATGCGCAAGCACCAAAAAGCCCGGCGTATCAACCACTTCGTCATTGTGGCTTGCCCACACTGTGAATTTGTCCGGCAATCCGTCAAACAATTCATCCTTGTCATCAATCATGAGCTCGACTTTGCCGAATTCAGGCCCGGCTGCAGGGCGCGCCTTCCCGCCAAAATGCATTCCGATGAACTGCTGCCCTGCGCATATGCCCATTATGGGGCCGGAAAACTTCTCCAAGTATTCGCGCGCGTTCCCGGTCTGGTCATCTTCCCCAAAGCCCATCCTCATCGCGCCGCCGGAGAATATCAGCGCGTCCGCCTTCAAAATATCGGAAACCGGAGTGCTAACCGGCACAATTTCCGACTCTGCATCAAGGTATTTGAGCGTCCGGTGAATCCGGTGCGTCCACTGCGAGCCAAAATCAACTATGAGGACTTTCATGGAAATCATCCCTTCTATTGTTCCAGGCGCTCCGCTTTCACGACAATCATTCCCACTCTATAGTTCCCGGCGGCTTTGAAGTAATGTCATACACAACGCGGTTCACGTGCTCTTTTAGCTCCCTGGTAATCCGATTGGAAATCTTCTCAAGCACTTCCGGCGGTATGGGGCACGCCTTTGCAGTCATACCATCAAAGCTCTCAACAGCCCGCACGGCAACTGTATACCCATAAGCCCGCGCATCCCCAAGCACGCCTACGGTTTTTATCGGAAGAAGCACTGCAAAATACTGCCATGGCATCAGCATCTTGCCCTCCTTAGCAGCCCTCTCAATTTCCTCCTCCGCAATCGCACACGCTTCGCGCACAATTCCAGCCTTTTCCCGTGTCGCCTCGCCCATTATGCGAACAGCAAGCCCCGGGCCTGGGAAAGGCTGCCTGTTGTAAATCAGTTCGGGCAGGCCAAGCGCTTTTCCGACTTTTCGCACCTCGTCCTTGTAAAGTTCCCGCACAGGCTCGACAAGTGTGAGGTTCATCTCCTTTGGCAGCCCGCCCACATTGTGGTGTGATTTTATTGTCGCGCGAAGCCCTGAGCCGGATTCAATCCAGTCAGGCGCAAGCGTGCCCTGCCCCAAAAAAGCCGCCTTCTCCTCTTTTGCCGCTTTCTCAAATATCCTGATGAATTTTTCACCTATTATCTTCCTTTTCTGCTCAGGCTCAACAATTCCTTTCAATGCAGAATAGAATTCCTCGTGCGCATCAATGAATCGCAAATTCAGCTGGGATTTTGCCGCAATTTCCTTGATGCGCTCGGGCTCGTTCTTTCTCATGTATCCAGTATCCACAAAAATCGCAGCGCAATTTTTTCCAAGCGCCCTGCCCATCAGCACGGCAGTGACGGTGGAATCGACGCCTCCGCTCATTGCAACGATTGCCTTGCCGCCGCCCACCTGCTTCTTTATTTCAGAAATAGCCTCATCGATGAATTTTTCCGGGTTGAATGCCATGACAAATTATCGCCGCCAACGCTTAAAAATTGGCGGCTTGGCATGCGTCAATCCCTGCGCATACGGGGGCTTTGCCTATTTCTTGTTGTATTGTAATTCGCTGCGCTCATTACAATCAGCATCGCCCAAAGGGCGATGTCTGATGCGTTTTGCTTGCGCAAAACGCACATGCGGACAAATTTTTGCGAAAATTTGTCCAGCCATGCGGCGCCGCATTCCTTTCTTGGCTGTTCTGCTGCATCTGCGAGCGCCGAAAACATATATAAATGCTTGTTTATATAACAAGTTAAGTATCAATGCTGATTTATATGACGCGCAGGGTGTTTTCAAAATGATGATTTTGCTACGCAAAAAAGTGTCGAGCTTCGCTCGACAATTGTTGAACGCTTGCGCGTTCAACATATCCTGCGAAAAAGCGTGGTTTTTCGCATGCACATAGCCGAAGGTTTCCTTCCAATAGAATGGGCTGCGTTCTGGTATCTAGCATCGCTTCCGTTCCTCTATTTTGGCGCCCGTGCGGTCGGAAAAATTTTCAAGGAGCGGCCCGAGCACAAGCTCACCCTCGCTGTTTCCGGTGCATTCATCTTCGTCCTCTCATCAATGAAGCTCCCGTCAGTGACCGGCTCTTCATCGCACCCGACGGGAACGGGCTTGGCTGCGATTCTCTACGGCCCAACAACTGCCGCAGTGCTTGCGGCAATCGTGCTTGTGTTCCAGGCATTGCTTCTTGCGCATGGCGGCATCACGACTCTTGGAGCCGACATTTTCTCAATGGGCATAGCAGGCCCGTTTGTCGCATACTTTGTGTTCAAAGGTTTGCGCTTGGTGCGTATTCCTCTTGGCGTTTCATTCTTTTTTGCAGCAGCCCTCTCAGACATTGCCACTTACGTAATCACATCACTGCAGCTCGCGCTTGCATACCCTGGCGCAAGCTTTGCAAACTCATTCTCGATTTTCCTTGGGATATTTGCCATAACTCAAATCCCGCTTGCAATCGCAGAGGGCGTGCTTCTCTGGATGTTCTTTGATTATCTGCAAAAATCGCGGCCGAAAATAGTCGCGCAGTGCATTGGGGAGGCGCATGCGAAATGAGGGACATTTACAAATATGCAATTGCGCTTGCATTCGTAATTGCCATCTTCGTTTTTGCAATAGTTTCCAACCAGAATGCGATGTTCGGAGGCGCGGACGTTGCGGGCAAGGAGGCGATTGCAAAAATAAATCCCAATTACAAGCCGTGGTTCGCGCCCCTCTGGCAGCCCAAGCCGGAAACCGAGTCAATGCTCTTTGCCCTGCAGGCGGCAATAGGCGCGCTTGTCATAGGATATTTCATAGGGTTCGAGCACGGCCGCAAAGCCGTGCGAGAGCAGTCGGCGCAAGCCGACTCAAATGAGAAGGGCAGGCATGCAGCTTTGAAAAGCGGGCAGCATTCGGAAGACGGCGGGCATGTTTCTGCTGCCAACAAACAGGAAAAGGTTGATTGATTGGACAGCATGCGAATTGATGAAATGGCATATGCAAGCCAGTATTCGCGCCACCCGCCCCTTGGCAAACTTGCGCTATGCCTTGCGCTCCTATTCGCATCTCTTCTAGCGCCATCCCCCGCAGTTCCAGTTGCCGTTTTCATAATCAGCATAGCGCTTCTCTATTCCTCGACAAGGTTCCGCTTCCATAAAATCCTGCTTGCGGCATTTGCAAACACGCTCATCTTAGTCGTTGTGGGCGCACTCGTGATAGCAGCGGTGACACCGGGCGACCTGCTTTTCAGTGCGACAGCGGCAAATTTTTCCGTTTCATTTAGCAGGCAGGGCGCAAACCTCGCGCTCCTTGTGCTCTCCCGCTCGCTTGCGGGCTTTGCAGTGCTGCTTTTCTTTGCCTCATCCACTCCGATACCTCATCTATTTCTTGCGCTGCGGCAGCTTCGCTTTCCACAGCACATCGCAGAGCTCACCATTCTTGTCTACCGCTACTCATTTTTGCTTCTTGAGCAGATGGGGCAGATGTGGGTTGCGGCAGACTGCAGGCTTGGCTTTTCCAGCACTGCCCGCACTCTTCGCACCTCGGGCATGCTGATCTCCGGGCTGTTTGGCAGGTCAATGGACACTGCGGAGCGCGCGCAGCAGGCGCTCTATTGCAGGAATTTCACTGGCAATTTTCCGTCATATCGGGAGCCTGCGAAAATAAATCTGGCATGGGCATTTTTTCCGCTTGCAGTCTTTGCAGTTCTCTTCATGCTCTCAACACAGACCAAAGGCTGGCTCTCGCTCTAAATTCCGGTGATGATAATGCAAAACATAATAGAAACAAAAAACCTCTCATTTTCCTATTCTGGAAAAGCAAATGCGCTATCGGATGTAACGCTATCTATTCCTGCGGGCAAAAAGACCGTATTCCTTGGGCCAAACGGCTCTGGGAAGTCCACGCTCTTCTTGCATTTCAATGGCGTGCACAAGCCTGATTCCGGGGAAGTGCATTTTGCCGGAAATAAGATAAGATACGATTCGCAATCGCTTGCAAAATTGCGCTCGCAGGTCGCCGTGGTGTTCCAGAACCCTGACGACCAAATTTTCTCCTCCACCGTGGAGGAGGATGTGGCATTCGGCCCGCTGAATTTGGGATTGGAACGCGGCGAGGTGGAAGCCCGCGTAGAAGAGGCTCTCTCCTGGGTGGGGATAAGCAGCCTGCGGTCGCGCCCCACGCAACAATTGTCATTCGGCCAGAGAAAGCGTGTTGCAATAGCAGGCGCGCTTGCAATGAAGCCCTCAGTCCTAATCATGGACGAGCCGACCGCCGGCCTGGATGCGCAGATGGTGCACGAGCTCCTTGAGCTATCTGACGAGCTAAACGCAGCCGGGCTCACAGTGATAATGTCCACGCACGACGTGGAAACGGCATATGAGTGGGCGGATTCGGTGCGCGCGCTCCATGTTGGCAAGTGCGTGTTTTCCGGAAAGCCTGAGGAATTCTTTTCGCAAGAAGAGCTTCTGCACAAGCTTGGGCTTGTCCCTCCACTGCCGCTTCTCTTAAACAAGCAGATGCACTGGCGCCGCGGCGTATCTGAGAGGCCATACCCAAAAAGCATTGTCGAACTCTCGCACAAGCTTTTTTCCGATGGCAAGGCAAAGCAGGGCACGATACGGATTGTCTGCCTTGATGTGGAAGTGGAAACAAATATGGAACATAAGGCTTCTGCAAAAAAACCCGCAAGCGCCCTAATGCCAGCAAGCGCTGCACCGGACGCAGATTTGGGCACTTCTGCGATTACTTCATCCTCCCCAAGGCTTTCAAAATCGCATCTTCTCTCAGGAGTGTACGGCGCATATGCGCGGCGAATGGCGGAAGAGGGCAGAATTGACGTGCATTACCGCTTCCATGCCCTTGAGCACGCGTTGCTGCAGGCAAGCCTCGGGAACGATTTTGTGCTCTATGCGGATTCCTCGACATGCGCACTTGTTGAGGAGCGCGCGATTGCGCTTGAGAAAAAAATCGGGCTGAAAATACGGATACTGCACGGGCATGATTCATCAACTCGGGCCTGAACGCCCAGGCATTGATGATTAAGCCTGGATGCTGCCGCCTGTTGCTCCTGCCCCGCCTGCAGCGCCGGCGTTCCCCCCTTGCGTGCCGCCTTCCTCCTCCTGTTTTTTCCGAATATAGTAAAATGCGCCTGCAAGAAGCACCACAACTGCTAGTGCAGCTCCAAGGAGCATCGGGTCAATTGGAAAGCTCTGCTGGCTTGTCGGAGTTGGAAGCGGGGTGGGCAGGGGCTTTGGCTCAGGTGGCGGCGCAGTTCCCCCTCCGCCTGATGAGCGCACCACATATGCTGTGGAATTTGTTGCAATGTTCCCGTCAGCATCCGCAACGCTTATCGTAAGCTGCACTGAAGTGCCCTCTGGCTGCGATGGGATTTCTGCCGCGTAAAGATTGTATCCCACGGGGTATGCAGCAACTTCCGCATCAACGCTGCTTATGGTATATTTCACCTTTATGTCGCCCTCGTTTTTTGACAGGCCCGATGCGCGCGTCCCAGGGTCCTGGGCATATACGGTAACCCTTCCAATGCCGTCCTCCACCTTCACGCCAATGTCCCGTATCTCCGGGGGCGTAAGGTCCATCACAAACTCAATTTCTGACTCCACGTCCAAGTCGACAGCCTGGCTCCTGTTCACCTGCTTGTAGCTCACAACCGCCTCAACAGCCGAATCAACAATGCTTCCAAACTGCGCTTCGCCTTTCGCGTCCGTCTTCTTGGAGTCGCCGCCAACCGCAACATTTGCCACAAGCGGCTTGCCGTTCTCATCAAGCACCCTCACCGTTAGGTCGTAGTTCTTAATCTGCACCTCCTGCACCGAGTCATTGGTGACATCCACGGAAATGGGAATGGTAAGTCCGCCGCGCGCCACCTTTATCGTACTGCTGCCGTAAGGCACCTGGAAGAACGCCTGTCCTCGCGCATCGGTCTCGATTGTTTTGGAGCCCACTGACACGTTAGCAAAAAGAGGCAGGTTGCGATGGTCTGTGACGCGGACATACAAATAGTAGGCGCGAAGATACATGACTATGACCTTGGGGTGCCCTGCGCCCGCAACCATGCTGATGGTTTTGCTCTCGTTCCCGAACGACGCGTAAACATTGTAATTCTTGTTCGAGTCTGCCGTGTTGAACTCGTTGTTGAATAAGGTGAAATTCACCTCGCCGTTTGCATCCGTCTTTTTCGGCCGAGTCTTCACAAGCCCGTCGCGCGAATTCAGCTGGTATACTGCATAAACACTCGCATCCGGAATAGGGCGCAGCTGCTCATCGGCCACTGCAATGGTGAACTGTTCTGACCACTCGGCATTGGATAAAAATGCCGCAGCAAGGAGCAATGCGCAGATAAGCAAAATTCTCATTAAGGGGGATTGGCAGATGGAAAATAAAAAACGCACTGATTAGATTTGAAGCTCGTTTGCGCGCATGAACTCGCGCATAAAAGCTTGCGCAGCCAGCTCCTTTTCGCTTGACGGGAATACGAGCGTGCCGACATCCCCTATGTTGGGCCTGAAAACGCCGCTTACTGCAAGGCGGATGATGCCGGAAAAATCCTTTCTGCCAGAAAGCTCCGCAATCTCAGCGCGCATACTTTGGCTAAGCAGCTGCAAAAACAGGTCGCACTCGCCAAAATGCTTGCTGTAAAAGAGGAAGCTGCCGTTGTTCCCAGCGGCTCCCCGCAAGCCAATGGATTCGTATCTTCGCACTTTCGGAGTGCCCTCGTGAGGTGATATGACAACTGTGCAAACAAGCGGCGTCCTGCCTATGTCGAATATCTTGCCGCCATCCTGCTCGGTGCCAAATGCCGTTAGCGGTATAATCAAGCCGTCCTTTGTGCCATTTTTGACTGCGGCATGCGTCCCAAAGTGTTTCTGAACAAAATTCATGCAATCACCTATGCGCAGCTGGCTTTTGAAATATGAGTGCCAGCAGCAAAGCGCTTTCCCGCCCGGAGGGCAGTACACGCGGCTTCGTAGGCAGGCTTAACTTCCGAGTTCGAGATGGGATCGGGTGTGGCCCTGCCCCTATGGCCGCTGACATCATCCCTTATGACAAAAGGTGTTTAAAAAGGTTCTTTGGACGGCATCTGGCAGAGAGAGTTGGGTGAGTTCAATTCAATTTCTCAAATCCTGCTTTTGCTATCGCGCCCGATTCAAAAATAGAGGGACCATCGTACGATTGCAGTAAAATAGGCTCCACTTTAATGCCATCCCTGAAATCTGCCAGAATCGGGATTTTTGCGCTTGGCTCAAGATGCAGGGAACTGATCTGTAGGCCGGTTGACACATCTAGTTTTTTCTTTTCGTGCGACGGTCTTTCAATACCTAATCCTTCTGTTCGGGTTCCCTCCGCTTTTTTCCTCTCTTCGCAAAGCAGGCGCACAACATCTTCGGGCATAAGCTCGCGCCCGAATGCTGCCTCAATAGTTCTATTCAAACCCGCAAGAAGGTCCATATTGGACGGGAAGCGTGGGACGTCTATGTCTGCAGAGCCAAAAACAACTTGCCGGAAGGAAACATGCATTGCAACCAGCTTCTCGGCTTTGTGAAACTCCACAATGTGGCTTTCAAGTTCCCTTGCTTGTGGCTGGTCGCATCTTTTGCACCACGCAGATGCAAGCTTGGCAAACCTGTCGCTTTTTTTGGCTGCAGCAACAGCGCTGGCAAAGCTGTCATTTGCCCGGAGCCTATGCCCGGTGTTCAAAAACTCGCCCTCGCCCAAGATTGCATGGGCGCGCCGAAGCAGCTTTTCAGATGCAGCGAAACTGTCCTGCGAAGCCTCGTGAAACAGCCTTGCAGCCTGCAAGATATTCCCCTGCGCAAGCATTTCCTGCCCGAGCATCTCCCTGATTGCTGATGCTTTGGAATCGCAATCAGCTGATGCGGCAAGCAAATTACCCTCCTTGTGCCAGCCGCCCTGGTGCGAAAAGAACAATGCTTTCCAAAAAGCTTCCGATGCCTGTTTGTAATACTCAATCCTGTCTGCCGGGCTCCTGTTCGAATCAATATGAAGCCACATGGAATCTTTGTCGGCCTTTGAATCAATGGCATGCTGCTTGGCCTGTAAATCCCCTTCCGCGCGGCATTTCCTTTGCGCCGCCGCCCTATAGAATAACTCTTCGGCCTTGGCAGGCTCGTCAAGGCGTTCCCATGCCCTCGCCGCTCTTATAAAGGCGCCAAACACCGCATCATGCCCGCTCTTGCTGTAGTCTTTTGCATTGAGCCTTGCAATTTCCTCATGCCTTTCAGGGTTTTCATAACCCAGAATCTCCCGCTCGCACTTGGCTATGCCCTCCTGAATTTTTGCAGCCTTGGAATAGAGTGCCCACGCTTTTGCATATGTTGGGGCAAGCTTATCCCGAATCAGATACGCCTGCCATCGGACTAAATCCGCAATCTCGCCCCACGGGGAGATGGAGCCTGTCCGCTTAGGGGGAGGAATATCTTTTCTGACCTCGTACTCAGCCTCAATGCCTTTGGCCCGTCTCTCGCAAAGCTCTGCGAGCTGTTCCTTCTGCAATATGGCGCTTGAGCAGAGCGTTGCCACTCCCAAATCGAGCAGGCACGACGCTTTTTTCAGGAAATATTCCGCCCTGCCAATCGGAGCAACAGGCGGTCTTTCTGATGCGATAGCATAAGCTCCCATATGATAACCATTAATCTATTTTTTACCACTTCAGCTTAATAAATGTTGCCTTCCCATCAAGAATGGAAAAAGCGTGGAAACAATTACGAAAATCGCGCTTGTTGCAGTTGCGCTGATACTGGCCCTGCTTGTTATTTTCATCATGTCCAGGCTGCAATAGCGCATGTTTTCTTTTCCTCGTAAAGCGACACAAAACATTTGCAAGATGCGCTTGCAAAATTTTGCATGTGAATTTTGCGCAGCAAAATTCATCAGACATCGGCGAAGCCGATGCTGAACGGCGGAAAAATACAAGCCGCAGAGTCCGGACCGAGAGCGCCGTTGCAAATCCTTAAAAGCGCAGGATACGCTTTCCAATCCACAGTTGGTGGTCAAATGGTCGACGCTCGCTATTTCGCATACGGCTCAGCCGCACTCGCCCTAGTTGGCGCGCTTGGGAGCTTCATCTCAACAAATGGCGTATTCGGAATCATCGCAGGCCTTCTCTGCCTTGTAGGTGCAATAGGCTCAATCGTGTTTTACAAGTTCGGCTATGTGGCAGTGCCCCTAATCACCACACGCTCGAACATCGTGGTGCTCACGGATTCCGGCTACGAGATTCCCCCAGGGCAGGACGTCATCCTAAAGCACGTCAGCGGCATCTACTATGCAAGCGTATTTTTGGGAGTGAAAATGTACGAGTCGGCATCGGACAAGACACCTGAGGAGAACATTGTCTATTCCGAATATTTCGAGCGCGCAATCTCATCTGTCAAATACGTGACTAAGTTTGCAATGCTTCTCTATGTCAAGGATCTGCAGGGCTACCGCACCTCGATTGAGACAAAGCACGCCGAGGCGCAGCTGCGCCTTGCCCGCGAGCGCGACAAGCCCGACCCTGACGTGCTAAAGCTCGACCGGTACGAGCGCGAGGTCGCGATGTGGGAGGCGCACATAAATCGGCTCACCCAGGGCATCAAGCCCATGGGGCTGATCTCATATGTGATGACAACCGCAACAGGCGTGTCAAAGGAGGCTGCAACAGCCGCGGCAAAGTCGCAGGGAAACGAGCTTCGCGCAACGCTTGCAAACGCCCTTAACGTGGAGATAGTGCCGCTTAAGGCTGATGAGATGCTCCGCTGCTTTGAGTGGGAGCACATGATTCCACCAACACCGCAGGACGTCGAGGCATCCGTCGTATAATCGCAGGGTTTTTTTGATGGGAATACTCGGGCTTTCAAACGTGGACAACAAGGGCATCGGGAGGAGGAACATCCTTGTGCGGCCGCCTGAGCCGCCAGAGGAGTTCCTCATGAACGACCCCACCAATGCAATTTACATCGGCCGCACGAAAATTTTCCACGTGCCCTTCAACTGGACTTTCCAGCGTGTCACAAACCCGCACATTGCAGTTGTCGGAATCACCGGCTCGGGCAAATCCTATTTTGTGAAAACATTCCTCACGCGCGCGTCATTCATCTGGGGCACCAACGCATTCATCATCGACTGGGCAGGGGAGTACAAGGACTGGGTGAAGCAGGCAGGGGGCAAGGTGATTTCGCTTGCAAAGGGCGCTTACATAAATTTGCTTGACCTGGGCGGCATGAAGCCAAACGACCGCGTGAAGCAAATCATGCGCACGCTTGGCATCCTCACTGACATCGAGCGCTACCCTGAGCAGCGCAGGCTCACCGAGCAGGCGATTGAAAAAGCATACGTTGGCGCAAAGTTCAAGATGGATTCAAAGACGCAGATCGACGGGCTGGGCAGGGCGCTTAAGCCCCCGACATTGCGCGACGTGCAGCGCGTGCTAGAAACCCAGCTTGAGCAGGGCTCATACGAATTCCCAGCAGAGCTTGAGAATGCGATTTACCGAATCAAGCAGTTCACGCGCGAGGGCGAGGACTTTTTCGCCAGGCAATCAACAATAAACCTTGAAGAGCTCACAAAAGTCGGCCTCGTGGATTTGGACCTCTCGGGCCTCCCTGATGAAGTGTTCCGAGGCTTGGCAGGGCTCTCCATGCTGCAATTCATAAAGGAAAAGATGCGCGAGGAGGGCTGGAGCCCGACAAAGGGGCTAAAGCTCATCGTGGTGCTTGATGAGGCTTGGAAGATTGCAAAGGATGACAATTCGGATGCCGTCATGATAGTCCGCGAAGGCCGCAAATACCAGTTCGGCTTGCTTGTCGCATCGCAAAACCCGACAGACATTTCCGAGGCGATTTTCTCAAACGTGGGAACCACGTTCATATTGCGCGTCAAATTCGAGCGCTACCTGGATTACCTGCAGTCCACGCTCAATTTCTCGGATTACATGCGCCGCGAAGTCTCGCGCCTGGGAGTCGGGCAGTGCGCGGTCAACATGGCATTCCAGACAACGGCTGCGTTTTCCGAAACTTTCCTCATTGACAAAATAGAGGGCGAGGAGCCCATGCAGGAGCTTTTCCTGGATTTTGCCGAGGCAACAGGCGCCGAGGGCGATGCAGACTCAAACGTCGCGTCATTCGAGCGCGACGAGCTCAAAAAGAAGCTGCGCTCATATGGATTGTCTGATGAGCAGACTGACATTGTCGTTGAGATTTTCATGAAGAAGAACCGGCACATAAAGGCAGGGCCCTTTGTGGTGCTTCTCGAGCGCTACGGGATAGGCAGGACGAACATAACTGAGTTCCTTAAGGACCTGGGGCTTGAGGATGCGGTCATCATAAACGTGCTGTCAGCGGCGGATTCGCTCAAAGGGCAGCTTGGCGATCAGGACATAACAGAGTACGTGCTTGGCGGTTGATATGGCGCGCTCAATATCGTTTGAGAAGGAAGAGCTAAAGCGCAAGCTTCGCTCATACGGCCTTGAAGAAGTGCACATCGAGGCTATCGCGGAGAACTTCGAGAAGCACAACAGGCACCTTGAAGTCATAAGTTTCGTGATCGACATCGAGCGCTATGGAATAACGCGCGCAAGCATTACATCGTTCCTAAAAGACATGGGCGTGGATGACAGCACGATAATAAACATATTTTCCAAGGCTGACTTCAAGCGATTGGGGCTTGGGGACCGTGACATAACACAGGTGGTATTGGCAGAATGAGGGGGTGTTTTTGATGGCGACAAGATGCATCATTTGCGAGCGGGAAACCGGCGGGACTCCGATTGCGGAGGACGCGGTCATTAAGGCAATACGCGCAGGCAAGCAGGCTTTGCGCATGGCGCAGAACAACCGCCTCGTCGTCTGCAACGACTGCATGGAAGGGTACCGCGCAAAGCGCGAGAGGTTTGAGAAAAGCCTTGTGCAAAATATTGTGCTTGGCGGCATAATATTCCTCGGGCTTGCAATAGTGCCGATATTCACAAAGGCAGGGTTCCAGCTTGGCGCAGCCCTTGTCGGGCTCCTGTTCCTGCTGGGGCTTGTGCTGCTCACCGTGCTTACAAGCTACTCTCCATCGCTTGTTGGAGGCTTGCCAAAAGGCGCGGCGCAGTCTTCACGGCCCGGTTTTTTTGGTGGCATCGCCTCAAAGGCAGCACCTACAATAAAAAAAGGGAGTGAGAAAGAAAAGGCGGCATCTCAGAAATCAAAGAAAAGATAACAATTGGTAGATAGATATGCCAGCATTGCCATCGTCCCCATCCGTGCCAGGTGCGCAGGCGCAGCAGGGCGCAGCATCCCAGACCGCATCAGCGGCGCCGACAGTGGGCGGCTTTAAGATACGGGCAGAGGCGCGCGCAAGCCCTGAGGAAATAGGCAATGCGCTTGCCTCGCTATCGTTTCTTGAGATGTCTATTGACAAAGACGCACTGGTTGCGCTGAACGTTGAGAGCCGCGACATCCAGAAGAACCCGTACCTGTTTTGCGCGGTGTATTTCCGGCCGCATGAAATCGAGGCGCTCTACACTGTCAGCCCGGGCGCAAGCCCGAAAAAAAGGCGGCTTGAGGTGCTAAAGTATTTCCTGAACCTGCTCTCGCTTCTCTCAGAGAGCTATTCTGTCTCGATTGCAAACCTCTACCAGCTTCTTGAGGCCGCAATAGGGGACATGACTGAGTATGTGACAGCCGACTACGACCGCCTCTTTTCGCAATATGACAATGCGAAGACCGAGCTTGCGCTCCTGCAAAAGAAGGCAAAGAACCTAACGGATGCAAACAGCAGTCTCTCAAAGGAGAATTACGAGCTCAAAAGCAAGAATGACGAGCTGACACTCAAGCTCCGCTCCCTTGAGACGTTCTCGGACTCCGTGCTTGCGCTAAAGGTGCAGGAGTGGGTGTCAGAGCACTCCGGCGAGATAAACATCGCGGAGTTCTCAAAGGTGCACAACGTCCCTGAAATGCGCGTGGAGCAGATACTAAACAAGCTTGTGACCGACGGGTTCCTGGAAGTAAGGTCGTAAAAGCGGTAAGATGCTGCAGATAGTGGATGGAAAGCAGAAAACTGGCGGAACTGTGGATGCGGGTGCCGGCGCGTTGCCGCTCCATGCTGGGTGCAGAAAACGGCGGGTGGCGTTTGCATCTCCGCCCTTGATGTTGCTGTTGTAAGTGCGTGGTGCAAATGGCCGATAAAAAGAGCCTGCTCAACCTTCGGATATCAAAGAAGGCTTACGTGTTTGACACAAAGCACAAGTATTCGCACGTCAAGCACTATGCGGTGAAAAAAAAGGCCCAGCAGGAGCCGGGCGAGATGTTAAAATCGCTCTTCTCAAAAAAGGCTGGAGGGCAAAAAGATGCAATCGCGCCGCAGACGCCTTCGGCTGCGGCTGCAGCGCAGATGCGCGCAGCGCCGCCTGCGAAAAAGCCCACTTCAACAATCGGGACAATGCTGCGGGTCGCGGCAGGCCTCATCCTCCTTTTCCTACTCACAGTCATATGGATTGTGATGACGATTGGGGCAGGCGGTTTGGGCGGCGGCGAGTCAGGCCCGGCATTTTCAGGCCTCGTCCATTACTCAATCCAGGACAGCCGCATCCTCACCTCGGGCACGGAAGAGATGAAAAAATACCAGACATATTTCCTGCTTGACTTCCAGACAGAGAACGTGTCAGCTTTTTCCATTTCGGCAAAAATATATGGCGAGCCTGTGCCTGCGCAGGTGTTCGTGCTGAAAACGCCGCTTGAGCGCGCACGAATATATCCTGAATTCCGCACCCAGCTTGCAAAAAACGTTGAAAAGCTCGGCATGTCCGTAAACGACATAGACTACCGGAATCTGGGCTCCATTCCGGGCGGCTCAATTCTGATAATCCCAAGCGGGTATATGCCCTCAAAGCTCCTTGGCATAAATTCCGATTACAACTTTGCAGACTTAATGCAGCGTGGCACGACCATAATATACATCGGCCTGCAGTTCGACGAGTACATGCTTGATGAGTCAGGGCAGCCTGTGAAAATACCTCAGGGCGCATTTTCGAAATTCGGAATATCGTTCACAAAGGCGCGTCCATCATCAAATGGCGGGTTGAAGTTCTTTGATGCGCAGTATGTGGCAGGCTCGTCCAACCGGCCCAACTCATACCAGTTCAGCTCTTCATCGGCATTTGGCTCGCTATCCGTTCTTCGCTCAGGCCGCGGCTATATGGTGATAATGCCGCAGTTTTTGGACAACGGCTGGCTTGAGCCAATGGCAGGCAACGCAGCCGAGGATGTCGCCCGCCTTATTGAGGGGGAGCCATGGCATTCGCCCATTGTAAGCTCGCAAATGCTCCAGCGCACGGACACGAACGCCCTGGGCGTGGTTTCGTTATTCGCGCCCCCGCAGGATTCCACCGAGTCGTTCGGCAAGCTCTTCATTACAACTACTGACAAGGGCGGTGTGAACATGTCCCTTACCCGCTTTGTGAGTGTCAACAAGGTCCAGAAGGGCGACCTGTTCCTTTCGCGCGCCGAGACGCCGCTTCCGACTCCTGTCACTGGGCGGTCGGTCCGCCTCTCGGCAGTGCTTTCAGAGAATAGCGCGCAGCCGACAAAACTCTTCTTGCAGGCGCAAAAGGACGGCTCTGTGCTCCTCACCCAGAACCTCAACCCCGGCGAGTCAAACCCAACCCTTACGTATTTCCCTGACTTCAACGCGGATTTGCAGCCAGGCACATATGTCCTCTCCACTGTCGACAGCTCAGGCCGCATCTATGCGGCATCCAGGCTTGACATCGGCGACATAAGCATTGCCGATGAATCCCTGGACTGGCGCAACGGGAATTACAAGTTTGGCATACGCGACTCCGCAGGAAGGCAGGTCACTGCAAACAAGATACGCGTCACAATGGATGGCCAATATGTAAAGGAGGCGGTTGCCACAAGCTCGGTGCTGCTGCAGACTGGGAAGGAAGCATCCAGGGGCCCGCACGAATTCCTCTTTGAGGTCGGCAACCTTGAGAAAACACTGAACAAGGACTACATCGTGCAGGTGCAGTTTTACGAGCGGCCCGAGATAATCTTCCTTGCGCTCCTCTCATTGGCGATATTTGGCGCAGGCCTGTATTTCCGGCGCCCGGAGCGCGTGCCATTCTCCCTTGACATACCGGATTTTCCGCCGCTGTCAAACATAAAAATCCCGGTGCGCCGCTCAACAGTGCTAGACATATTCGGCGCAGTGAACCGCGACTATGCCTGGAAGAACATGCCATTGCGCCTCGAGGAGATAAAGACGGGCTTTAGGAAGCTCAACTACAACGGCAAGCCCATACTGGTTGGGGATTACAACCTTGAGCGCGTGCTATCCGTGCTTGAGCGGGAGGGAAAGGTCGTGTCCGAGCTTGGCTTCTACGGCCTTACCACCTGGCTATCGGAGTCCGGCCGTTCGATGTATTACCTTGCGATGTACAGGCGCATGCGCGACATCTTTGTCACAAACGCGGCGCGCTTCTCGCAAATCGGCTCCTCGCCGCAATACGATGTGCGCGCCGAAATCCGAAGCGAGGCTGTGTTCGTGCATATTTACGAGGGCGATGAGTCCGCAAAGCGCGCCCTTGCAACCGCAGCGCAGGGCCGCACCTTCATCATATTCCGGGATGACGACGCGGTCGAGGATTTCAAAAAGTCCCTTGTGGCAACCTCGAGGGCGGCAGTCGTGCTCAAAATCGAAGTGCAGAAAGGCAGGATACTGCTCTTTTCGCTAAACGGCCTGGCGGCATACTTAAAGTCGATGCGGGGATAATCATGGATAAGGGAAAGCTTGTTTCTCAAGGCTACGATAAAATAGCGGAGCGGTACCATTCGGAACGCTCGCAGTTTGAGCATACGAAAGAACTTGAAGAATTCATGGATTTGCTTCCAAAAAAGGCAAAAATCTTGGATGCCGGCTGCGGCGCTGGCGTTCCGATAGCCCAAACACTGGCATCCAATGGTTTTAGCGTTACGGGAATTGATATCTCCGCGGGCATGCTCAAGCTTGCCCGGGCGCATGTGCCGCAAGCGAAGTTTCTCAAAAAGGACATGACAAAGCTGGATTTTGCGGATAACTCCTTCAATGGAGTGGTCTCCTTCTATGCGATAATCCACATCCCGCGCGAGCGGCACTCCAAAATATTCCAGGGTTTTCATCGCTTGCTCAAGCCGTCTGGCGTTATGCTAATCTGCCTGGGGGCTGATGAATGGGAAGCGGAGGAAGAATACAAAGGCGTGCAAATGTTCTGGAGCCAGCATGCACCCGAAAAAGCCCTCCAACTCGTAAAAGACGCGGGCTTTAACATAATCTGGGACAGGGTATTGACGCGTGGCGGGGAAACGCATTATTGGGTTCTCGCACGGAACATGGAATAATACTGCGGGGCTGAATTATTTTTTGAGCATCCCCTTGTAAATCCCCACAAACCTTCTTGCGCATTTCTCTTTCGAGTATTCCAATATGCTCGCCCTTGCATTCCTTGAGAGCTTCTTGCGCCCTGATAGCGCGGACACCACTTTTTGCGCAAAATCCCGCTCGTTTGGCTCAAAGAGCCTCCCATTCATGCCATCTTTCACAAAATCCGCGCTTGCCGAGCGCGCAGCGACAACAGCAGGCGTGCCGCAGGCAAGGGCTTCCAGCGCCACAAGCCCCTGTGTCTCAAAAAGCGAGGGGAACGCAAACACGCCCGCGCGCGAATAAAGCGACGGCAGCATGTCTCCCTTCATGAACCCTAAGAATCGAAAGTCCTTGCTCACTGGCGATGCGGCAACTTTCCGCTGGAACTCCTCAAGATACGGCCCCCGCCCGCCAATCACAAATAGCGCATCCTTTACTTCTTTTTTAATGAGCGGCGCAGCGCGAAGGAGCAAATCCAGGTTCTTCTCCTTTCCCACCCTGCCAAGCGTTAGAATGAGCGTTCTTCCTCCAAACTCAAATTCGCTTGCCGCCTTTGTGCGCTTGAAGCGCACAAAATCAATCCCGTTCGGCGCAACGCGCGTGCGAATCTTTTTTTCCATCAGCACGCCCTGCACGAATTTCGAGGGGCAGGTGCGCTCGTCAAAGCCTGCCATGTAAAACTGCAAATATTTCCAGATTACGCCCCCGACGCTGTTTGCAAGGTCCGGGTTTGCCGTGACATAGTGCGTAGCCATGGCGACATTGGTATGGAACGTGCAGACCGAGGGCGCATCGCAAAATGCGGATGCGCCGATTGCGGCAAGCCCCATTGTCGCAAGCCCGTGCGAGTGCACCACTTCCACCCCGAGCATTTTTGCAGTGGTTATTGCGCGCACAGGGAAAAGCGCTGCCTTGTACTGGGGGTATTTTGGAAGAGGGACTCCTGTGAAATAGAACACATTGGGGTCGGCGTTTGCGCGCTTGTCGGCAAGGCTGCCGGACGTGAACACTATCACCTCATGCCCCTGCCTAGTAAGCTCGGAACGCAGGCTGAGTATCCCGGAAACAACGCCATCGGTGTTTGGAAGGAAAGTGTCTGAAAAAAATGCTATTCTCATACCCGCATTACAGGCTTGGTGAATTAAAACATTCCCGTACGGGCAGTGCCTGGCGCCAAAAAGATGGAGAGGGTGGCAAAATGGCAAAAGCAAACCCAGCCATGCGATGAAAAATGGCAAAAATCACGCCGTATTTTTTCATCTGATAGGCGAGCCTTTAAAAGTCCGTTATTTCTAAGTCAGATGCTGGTTCTATGAAGGTTGCGATGCTGGGGTGGGAGTTTCCGCCATTTATCTCTGGCGGTCTTGGGGTGCACTGCTTCGAGCTCACGCGCGCGCTTGGGAAGCGGGGCGTAAAAATAGATTTCTTCATGCCAAAATCAGGGAAGAAAGTGGAATCCAATGACCCAAACTTGCGCATTATAGGGGTCGCCGAAACCAACATCAGGCCGTATCTCATGATTTCCAAGACCGGGCGGATAACCGCCGCAGGCGAAAAATTCATTGACGCAGTGCAGCTTTACAATTCCGAGTGTGAGCAAGCTGTGCTTGAGATGCACAAAACTGAAAAGTACGATCTTGTGCACGCGCATGACTGGCTCACTGCAAAGGCTGCTGCGGGGATTAAGGAAAAGACCGGATTGTCCATTGTGCAGACCTTCCACTCAACCGAGTTTGACCGCACATCTGTTCCCTGGGACTTCATACTTGACATCGAGCGCATGGCTGCGCAGAAAGCAGACATCATTATCGCAGTCAGCCAGCGCACGCGAGCACAGGTGCTGCGCCTTGGCGCCGACGAGCGCAAGATACGCGTGGTGTACAACGGCGTGGATTCCGCAAAGTTCACCGGCATTGCGCCCTCGCGCACCGCAGAGGAGTTCAAGAACGGCAGGCGCACAGTGCTGTTCTTGGGCAGGCTCACTGAGCAGAAAGGGCCTGTGCAATTCCTGCACGCTGCAAAAAAAGTGGTGCAGGTGATGCCTGACACGCTCTTTCTCATCGTGGGCACAGGCGAGCTCCTGCCGCTTCTAATCAACCTCTCACTTGAGCTTGGCATCTCAAAGAACGTCTCATTCCTAGGGTATGTATCCGATTCCGACCAGCGCAAAATTTACTCGGCATCAGACCTTTACGTCATGCCTTCCACATCCGAGCCTTTTGGCATAACCGCACTTGAGGCAATGGCATCAGGAACGCCAGTAATAATTTCCCGCACCTCCGGCGTCTCTGAGGTGATCCGGAGCGCGCTTCGCGTGGATTTCTGGGACATAAACGGCATGGCGGAAAAGATGGTGGCGCTGCTCAAATACCGGCCGCTTCGCTCGACAATGGGCGGCATGGCACAGGACGATGCAAGGAAACTCACGTGGGACAAGACAGCAGAGGAAACGCAAAAAGTGTATGGCGAGGCATTTGCAAGGAAATGAGGCTTTCTTATGGATATTTGCTTTTACTTCCAGGTTCACCAGCCGATGAGGCTTCGCCACTTCTCTATTTTTGGGGATGGAGAAGACACGTCATTTGGCAAGTATTTTGACAACGAGCTAAACAAGCAGATAATGGAAAAAGTCGCGACCAAGTGCTATATCCCAACAAACAACCTGATGCTTGACCTTCTTGAAAAGCACCCGGATTTTCGCATCTCCTATTCCATTACGGGTGTGTTTTTGGAGCAGTGCAAGATGTTCATGCCACAGATCCTGGATTCCTTCCGCGCGCTTGCAAAAACAGGCAGGGTGGATTTCCTGTCCGAAACATACTACCACTCGCTCTCCTCTCTCTTCCCATCAAAGGAGGAATTCATCGAGCAGGTGGAGATGCACAAAAAGGCGATTGGTGATTTGCGCACCGACCCCACAGTGTTCCGCAACACCGAGGCAATGTTCTCAAACGACATCGCATACCTTGTTGAGCGGATGGGCTACCATGGCATAATGGCAGAGGGGATAGACCACGTGCTTGGCTGGCGCTCTGCAAATTACCTTTACACCGTGAACACGTGCCAGAAGATAAAGACGCTCCTGCGCAATTACAAGCTCTCCGATGACATCGGCTACCGCTTTTCCGCAAAATGGTGGTCCGAGTACCCGCTTACCGCAGACAAGTACTCATCCTGGCTCTCAAAGCTTGAGGGCGACTGCGTGAACGTGTTCATGGATTATGAGACATTCGGCGAGCACCACTGGCAGGACACTGGCATTTTTGAATTCCTAAAACACCTGCCCGGGGAAGTAAGCAATCACAAGCATTTGCGCTTCACAACTCCCTCCATGCTCGTGAACGATGTTGGCGCGCGCGGCAGCATTGACGTGCCCCACATCACCTCCTGGGCCGACATGGAGCGGGACACAAGCGCATGGCTGGGAAATGAGATGCAGCGCTCGTGCTTTAACCAAATGCTTGAGCTTGAGCAACCTGTGAAAGAGAGCAAGAATCCGGAGTGGCTCTCCATTTGGAGGATGCTCCAGAACTCCGACCATCTCTATTACATGTGCACAAAGAGCCTGTCCGACCAGGACGTTCACAACTATTTCTCGCCTTACGAGAGCCCGTTTGAGGCTTACATAAACTACTCAAACATACTTGCGGACTTCTCAAGCAAGGTGAAAAAAGAGGCAAGGAAGTAAGGAAAAAGAAACAGGCTAAAGGCAAGTGAAAAAAGGGAAAAAGGCTCAAGGCACTACTTTGTTGCTCCCTTGGATATGAGCAATTCCACAATCTCTTCCTTGTTGACCCAGTTAGGTGGCGGAGTTCCGATGTAGCCTGACCCCCCGAATCTTCTCACACTCGCCAGCGGCGTGCCGTATTCAGTTGCACGGTTGACATCGGCGCCATGCTCAATCAGAAGCTCGATGGTATCTTTGAGCTGGAAGCCCAGCGCAAGAGGAAAAATTGCGTTTGGGTCTGCCCCGTGCTCAAGCATCGATTTAAGATGATTCCTGCGCGCTAAATCCGTGCGCGAAGCGCACGTTCCCGCCTTCAGGCGGGGGATACAGCGCGCACATTCTTCTTTTTCATC
>JAGVIA010000098.1 GCA_020056305.1 archaeon
ATGAAAAATGAGAAATGGAGACGGGTGCTGGTTTGATGGTTGGGCTGGGAGGTTTTCGAGGTGGGGTTATGCTTTAAATTTGCAACAGCCTATTATATTTTTACAAGCCATGCGCAGGCAGGATAATGCCCAAATCCGAATTAGGCATTTAAACTTTCATTGCATGAGACATGCGGAGTGCGCTTATGGAGTCAATGGAAAGGCTTCTTTTCTGGTTGCTTGATGGGACACGGGGCGGGCCGACAAGGATATTGCTGCTGTCAATTCTTGCGAAAAAGCCCATGAACCTTCACCGGCTCTCGCTTGCGGCAGACCTTGATTACAAGACTGTTGAGCACCACGTGAAATTGCTATTGGAAAATGCGGTGATTGAGTGCACCGGCAGTGGATATGGGAAGATGTATTTTGTTTCAGACATTGCGCTTGCGCAAAAAGGATTTCGGGAAATGCTTCGAGGTGGGAAAAATGGCGGCAAACAAAAAAAATAATTCAAAGTCGAAAGTTGCAAACGGCTGCATGGCTGCGGCATGGACGCTTGCGCTCCTGGTGCTCGCGTTTGCAATGATAGCCGCGTCATCGTTTTTGCTTCCAAGCTTCGGATTTCCGCCAAAGCCGCCGCCGGACAATGACATCCCGCCGCGCGGGCTTGCGGTGTTTGAGGACAGGATTTCGGTTGACATGTACAATTATTTCCTGCTGCGCTTTGCATTTGCTGCAATCAATGTGGCGCTCCTGGTTTACCTCCTCTTCATATATGTGAAGGACTACATGCGGCTGAAGGCGAAATTCACACTTGGCATAATCGCCTTCCTCTTCTCGTTTTTGCTCTATGCGCTCTCGTCGCTTCCGCTGACGCACATAGTGCTTGGGCCGTATGGCAGGGGGATATCGACATTCGTGCCCATGCTCTTTAGCGCAATCGGGCTTCTGATATTTGCAAAGCTTGGCAGCGAGTGAAAGGGCTGGCACTGGACAAATTGCGAATAGATTTGGGCATAATTTGGGTAAAAGGTTGGAAATCGAATATAAGCAATCCTCGGTTCATTAATGCGTGCTTGATATGCCTGACACGGTGCTGCGCTTGGTTGACGTTTCAAAGGAATACGACAGCGAGGGCGAGAGGCCGTTCCTTGCACTCGACAGAGTGAGCTTGGAAATAACAAAGGGCGAGCTCATTTCGGTAATTGGGCCTTCGGGCAGCGGCAAGAGCACGATGCTGCACATGCTCGGCTGCCTTGACAAGCCGACAGGCGGGGAGATTTACCTTGACGGGAAGGCGATTTCAAAAATGACGCATGACCAGCTTGCGGATGCGCGGCGTGACAATATCGGGTTTGTTTTCCAGGCGTTCAGCCTCGCATCTACGCTCAATGTTTTTGAGAATGTGGAGCTGCCGCTTCTCATACGGGAGGTGCCTGAGGAGGAGCGGAAACGGATAGTGCTGCGGAATCTTGAGGCAGTGGGGCTTCTGGACAAGGTACGCAGCATGCCATCGCAGCTCTCAGGCGGCGAAAAGCAGCGCGTCGCAATCGCCCGCGCGCTTGCAAACAACCCCAAGATTCTGCTTGCGGACGAGCCCACCGGGAACCTTGACTCCAAATCGAGTGCGGATATCATCGCCCACATAATAGGGCTTGGAAAAAGCATCGGAATCACGGTGATACTTGTAACGCATGACCCGCGCGTTGCGGAGCGCACGAACCGCATCGTGCGCATAATGGATGGGAAAATTATCGAGGATACTGGAATGAAGCACAAGAGGAGGGGAGCAAAATGAGGGCGAAAAATATTTTTCTTGCGATTATTGTGGTGGCGTGCCTTGGCGGGGTTGCGTTCGCAGCTGATGAGCCGGCATTGCAGATAACAAACTATTCGACCGTTCCCTCAAGTGTTTATCCCGGGGCGCTGGGATACCTGCAGATAACGCTTGCCAACAAAGGGACTGCTGCTGCAGACACTGTCACTGCGTATTATAATGTCGGGGGCGTTGCGCAGACTTCAAGCTCAGGCAGCATAAGCAGCGGCTCAAGTGCACAGCTGTCAATACCATTCAAGATACCGCAGGAGGCAGGGGGCAGCATCCAGCTTCTTAGCGTGGACATATATTACACGTACACTCTTACCTCCGGAGGCGCAGCCAGCAAAAAAACATCGATATCGATTCCCATTCTTGTGCTTCAGCAAAGCCCGCTTGAAGTGAGAACTGTTTCCACTGGAAAGATGTCAATTGCGCCTGGTGAGAAATTCGACGCAGAGCTGGAACTCAAAAACACAGGTGGCGTGGTGAACAACCTTGTCATAACAATGCCGCAAAATTCAACTTTCACAATCGAGGGCTCAACGCAGAAGGCGGTTGGAAGCATAGCGCCAAACTCAACTGTGAAGGTGAAGATTGGGCTGGTTTCCTCATCATCAACCGCAATTGGGACATATGGCGTGCCGGTCTTGTTCACATACCAGGATGCGCTGCTGCGGCCGTTTGAGGAGACTCTTTATGTCGGGCCCCTAAGCGTGCTTGACGCATCCGCGCAATACCGGCTTTCGCTTGTGCCTTCAGAGTCTGTGGAGATAGGCTCGCTGGCGCAGTTCCGCCTGACCCTGCAGAACACAGGCTCGGTTGCGATGTCGGCAACCGTGGACATAAACTCGACAGACGTGTTCATGCCGATTGGCATGCAAAAAGTGTATTTCGATTCAGTTAAGCCAGGGGAAAGCTCCGCGATGGACATCACGATTGGTGTGGACTCGGGCACAAGCGCAGGATACTATTCGCTTCCGCTTCGGCTGACCACCAGCACTGGCCAGAGCGCGGTATTTTACACCGGCATTTCAGTTGATGCAACTCCGGAGGTCACGGTGACCCTTGATGCGCAAAACAGCCAGGTGCAGATTGCAAACACCGGCAACTCCAACATACGAAGCGTCCACGCAGTGGCAACTTCCGCCTCTGGCGCAAAAACAGACAGCTTCATAGGAACGCTTAGCGTGGACGATTTTGCAACGCTCTCGCTGCCCGCCGGCGCCCTTGGCAGCGTGGATGTGGAGATACGGTTTCGTGACAGCAACAATTTCGAGCACACTGTAAAAAACGCGCTGCAGCTGGGGCAGGGCGCAGGCGGCAACAGCACTTTTAGGTCTGGCGGCGCATCGGCAGGCGGGTTTGCAGGAAATGCAGGCACCGGAACAGGAGGGCAGCGCAGCAACAACCCGCTTGGCTTTTTGCTTGGGCCGGGAGGAAGGGCAGCCGGAACGCAATCCTTGGGAATTGACCCGGTGTTTCTAGGCGCAGGCGCCGCAGTAGTGATTGTGGTTGGATATTTTGCATACAAAAGATGGAAAGGGAAGAAGGGCGCTGCCCACCCGCCAACTTCTGGCGGGCAGCCCCCCGTGCATGCGCAAGATGCAGAAAGAGGGAGGAAGCCTAAATGAAAAACCGCGAGATAGCACGGCTTGCGGTAAATTCCATCCGCAACCGGAGCCTTCGAAGCTGGCTTGCCATACTTGGCATAGTGATAGGCGTAGCCTCGATAATATCCCTAATATCCATTAGCGTCGGGCTCAACGCACAGATACAGGGAAACCTTGGCGGGCTTGGCGCAAACGTAATCACCATAAGCCCTGGCGGCGCGCGCGCGGAACGGTTTGGCTTTGGAGCCGCACCGCCAGGCGGAGGGTTTGGCGGGGCAACAAACACACAATCTGCGCAAATAACTTTCCGCGAGGCAGACAGCCTGCGGAGCGTGGAAGGCATTGCAAAATTGGATGCGCGCGTGTCTGGGAATGCGAGAATCAGCTACAGGAACAAGAATACTTCGGGCACGATAATCGGGGTGGAGCCTGCGGCATTTCCGCAAAGCGCGGCAAACGTGATTTTGCAGGGAAGATCGCTTGGGACAAGCGACACGTCCGCGGCAGTGCTCGGCTATTCTGTTGCCGCAGAGACGTTCAATGAGAGCATGCTAAACAAGCAGATAAAGATAAACGGCGTGCCGTTCCGCGTTGTCGGCGTGCTAAACCAGTCAGGCTCGAGCTTTTCCGGCACTGACAGGAGCATTTTCATTTCGCAAAAAGCCGCAAAAAAGCTGTTCAACAGGACAGAGGCCGTAAGCTCCATAGTAGTTGTGGCTGCAAGCACAAGTGGCCCGGATACTGTTGCAAGCGGCATTGCAGCCAAGCTCCAGGAGCTGCACCATGTGGATGCGAACACTCAGGATTTCACGGTGACAACTGCAACTTCCATCCAGTCCACAATATCCAGCGTGACAAATACGCTTGGGCTCTTCCTTGGGGCAATCGCATCCATTTCGCTTATCGTGGGCGGGATAGGCGTTGCGAATGCGATGTTCACAAGCGTGCTTGAGCAGACAAGGTACATCGGGCTGTTAAAGTCGCTTGGGGCAAGGAACAACATGATACTCAAGCTTTTTCTTTTTGAGGCAGGGCTTGTTGGGCTGGTGGGCGGCGTGCTTGGCATACTGCTCTCAATTTTGGTCTCGTCAATTCTCACATCGCTTGGCCTTCCCTCAAAAATAACTCCAGACCTTGCGCTTTTAGGGCTGGGGTTCTCAATAGGGGTGGGCGCCGTGTCTGGATTGGTCCCTGCAAGAAACGCCGCATCTGTGGAGCCTGTCGAGGCTTTAAGATACGAATGATTATTATTTCAAGCATGGCAATTCGTTATCATGGTGAGTGACAAGATGAAAGTGCATGCAACAGGCATTGCGCTCATTTGCATAATTCTCCTTGCAGGCATGCTTGCGCCGGAAGAAGGGCGCATGGTGCTCTACACCAGCAGCTTTGGCATGCTTGCGCTCGTGTCAGTCATATTCGTGATTTCAATCCCATTGCTTGCAAGGATGACAAGGAAGCCCCTTTTCCTCCGCGCACTTGCGCAGCGGCGCTGGATAGGCATATACACGTTCTTTTTCGCGCTCATCCACTTTGTGTTTGCGCTTGGCATCCTCTTTGGATGGGATTTTGGCATTCTCTTGAGCGACACGCCGTTCGTGCTTGGCACTGCTGCGTTTCTGA
>JAGVIA010000024.1 GCA_020056305.1 archaeon
CAAGGGGTCGAAGACTCCGACTGAGGCTTTATTCTCACAAAAGTCGTAAGCAGCTTTCCCTAAGAAGAAGCTTCAGAGGCAATTTGCAACAGGCTCTCTATAACAGAGGCATAAGTATTATAAAAAGATACATGCTAATTTTGCAGGGCACTAAATAGGGAGGTCATTCGATGGTCAAATCATCTACTGTGGACAACGGGGGAATTCAATTTGCATTGCGCGGCATCGCGCTTGCATCAATCATCATCTTATTCTCCATGCTAGTCGTTGGATGCATAACTCAGGGCGCAGGAGTTGAGAAGCCGGCCAACCAGTCGGACAACAGCACGCTTGGCGGCGGCATTGACATAAAGGCCGAGAACAAGACCGGCTACGACATTACGCAGGAGACAATCGCGCTTGCGGTTGCAGACGGCACTTACGCTGACAATTCCACTTATGCATACCCTGTTGGGCCTGAAAAAAAGGGCAACGAAACTGTGACGATTAGCATTACAGTGAAGGATGACGTGGTAACTGCAGCCTCGGTAAAGGGCAACAACCCTGCCCCATATTCGGAAGGCTTCATTAACGGCGTTAACGCCGCGCTGCCGGATTTGGTGGTCGGGAAGAAAATCACTGAGCTCAACCTGCCAAACCAGATTGCCGGAAGCTCGCTCACCACTGCCGTGTTCAAGCAGTATGTGGACGGCCTGGTGCAAAAATCCTAGTCAACAACTGCGGGCTGAAGCCCGTGGTTGGCGCAGTGGCTTTAGGCTGGTGCGCTTCACTGTGTTGTGCATGTATGCCGCGCACCCGCAGTTGTTGGTGAGCGAATGGATATCGTTGCAAGGACCGAGGAGCTGCTTGGCTCGGCCATCGAAATCAAGCTGCCCAGGCAGCATTCTTCCCTTTTTCCCAAATGCTTTGCGGAAATGAAACGCATTGAGGATGCGTATTCGCGCTTCATTCCAAATTCCGAGCTCTCGCGCCTGAACTGCCATCTTGGCTCATGGCAGGACGCATCGGAAGAACTCATCAGCCTGCTTGTTCTTGCAAAGGAATTCCGGCAAAAAACAGACGGCAATTTCGACATCACGCTAAAGGCGGTGCTTGATGGCATCGGATATGACAAGGATTATTCTTTCCAAAAAAAGCAGGGCGGGGATGGCCTGGCAGCAATGCTGCGAAGTGCGTTGCCTCCCATTCAAACAGGCTTCGCGCGCCAGGCATATGGCGGTGCTGTGCAAATCGATGTGCAAAAAGGCCGCGTGCAACTCAGCAAAGAAATAGATTTCGGCGGGTTTGGCAAGGGATTTGCGCTTGACCGCGTCGCCGCGCTCCTCGAGACCAACGGCATCTTTCATTATTACCTAAACGCAGGCGGTGACATTTTCGCAAAAAGCGCCCAGGGGCAAGCGCCTTGGGAAATATTGCTTGAGCATCCAGACGACCCCTCGCGCGCAATCGGAAAAATTTCCCTTAATGGCAAATCAATAGCCGGCTCTGCCCCAAACAGGCGCAAATGGGGCGATTCACATCATCTCATAAATGCAAAAACCCTAAAGCCTGCGCAGGGCACCAAGGCGATTTTCGTAATCGCAAAGACGGGCATTGAGGCAGATGCCTACGCGACCGCGCTTTTCACCGCAGGCTTTGAGGAAGGCATCTCACTTTCGCGGAGGCTGCCTCTGGAAATGCTCTCAATCTCAAGTACAAACAAGATGTACAAAAGCCCCGGCTTTGGCGCTGAACTTTTCGGCTAATATTTTATTTCGCCCTTCTCCCCGTCCACTTCAACAACAATACCGTCTTTGAGCATTGCATAACCGTCCTTTTGCGGCTTGTCCACCATCGGGATATTTGAAATAATCGCACCCACTGCAATGATGGGCTCAGCCTCCACATTCACAATCGCAGCAGGTGCCTTCCCATTTTTCTTCAATTGCAAAATCACATATGAGCCTACTGTCGAGCCTTTTCCTCTCGGAAACACAAGCACGGTTCCCGCAATGCATTTTCCCTCAATCGCATGCCCTTTTTCCACAATAATGCCACTCTTGGGGTCCACTCCCCCCAGAAAAGATATGGCATCCTTTGAAAGAAGCACCTTTCCTTTTGCCTTTCCGCGCGAAATCGCACGGCACTTGATTATTTGCATATTATTCCGCCTGCATATCCGCTTGCGCATCCTGCAATCCGCATATTTTATCGCCCGATTCCCATACTCGCTTCTGCATATTGCCCGCTTTCATTCACTTGCATATGATATCCCCAACATCCCCATACACCACTTTCTGTTTGCATAAATTCGCCAGATATTTCGCAGCCTTTCCCGAATTGCATCCAGTCACCTTGTAGCCCATTTCTTCGAGCGGGCACACAACCATGCAAGTGTCAGCAATCACGCGCCCGCCTGCTTTCTCAATAACTGCAGTCAGCCCTTCCTTATCCGCCTTTTCCTTTGTCTTTCTTGCAGTGCACACCCACAAATCGCATGTGACTTTCTTACCCTTCACAATTCCAGCAACTTCCATTATCTCATCAATTGACGCATGCGGGCATCCAATTGTAACAAGCTGCGGCTTTTCCGGCGACGTTAGCTTTTCTTTTGTAGTTTGCATGTCCTTCTTTGTGAATTCGACTTCTTCCGCCCCTGTCTTCACTTTCCACTCGGGCGTAATCCCTTTCACGTAAAAGAGCGCAGTCGAGCCAGATGCCGCCATGGCAGCGCCAAGCGCCTTTAGCCTGTCCTCGCTCGCACTTTTGATGCCAACAAATGCAGGATTCCTTGCATTTGCCCGCTCCCCAACCCAATACCCCAGTGCGCCAAAATCCGCATTGCTTTTCACATCGCAATTCACTTTGACGACAAAATCCGAAATCCTGTTTTCATCCAAATGTAATCCGTAATTGGGCGTCACGCCGCAAATAGCAGCAGCAAGCGCGGAAGGCCCCCCCTCCCTATTCGTTCTTGCGCCCAGCACTGAATTCGCAAATGCAATAGCAGAGCTTTCCGCCCATGCAATGTGCTCGCCCACCTTGGGCCTTATCTCCACAAGGTACGGGGTGCAGGTGCATGTCATGGAAATTCCCATTTTTGCATACGCATCCAGCACCTCAATCTGCTTTTTTGCAAATTGCTCGGGTATTTTCATCTCCTGCCATTGCTCCCTGTCCATCCCTGCCGGGTTTAGGAATGTGGGCACTTTCACTTTTGCGCCATTCTTTACATTCTCCATAAGATATTCCAGCCCCGCATCCCCGATTGTTTTGTAAGAAACTCCAGCAACCTGCACAGAAGTAACCGGAATCATGTTTTTTGCGCCGTATATTTTCCCAAGCGCCATAAGTATTTCCATTGACTGGCGGCAAGCCTCGCCCAACTCGCCATCATACATTGATTGCTCGGATTTTGAAAGTTCCATCACACCATCAATCGGAGTTGAAAATTAAATAAGCTTAGTCCGGATTTCCCGCTTCTACGGATACATCCGCCTTGCGATTTTCTCAAGCGGCGTTGCCCTGATATCCCCGCTGCTCCTTCCCAATACCATCGCAATCGGGTTCGAATATACCAGCCCATCCGGAGCGATATATATCTGGTTTGACGGGTAAGCTATTCTCCCTGCAAGTTTTTCTCTTGAGGTACCAATCATTCGTTCTATCAGGAGGCAGTTTTCAAAATGCTCTCCATCCTTGACTTCCCGGAAATTTCAAGGGAAACTCCATATTTTATCGAATGGAAACTCTTCCCAAGCGCAGGCTGTATCGACTGCTCAACCGAATTTGGCGTCAAATTGAAAAAGTCTCGTCGGTAAACAAACTCAATGCGCGGGCTGCTTCCATTCCCATTTCTATTTGCCAATTCAAAGTACATTTCGGCGACCGGCACAACTATTCTGACAACATAGTCCTTCGCCCACCGGAAAACATTGTCCCAGCCAAGGTAGCTCACTTCAATGGGAATCCGGTTGCTTGCACTTGCCTCATGCATGCTCTGCTCCACTTTCTCCTCCGGCTGGTCTGAAAACCTCGTGCTGGAAACCACGAACCCAACGCTGGAGCCAAAATCCCACTCCCGTCTCATTTTCGCAAACCCTGCATCAAGCCATGAATCCGCCTGTTCGCACCCTTGTCTATGATTCTCATCGTAAGAAAGCACCACTTTCAATTCTGTGCAGGTCTGACTGAGAACACACCAGAAATCCGGCCTCTCATCGCTGAACAGCTCGCCAGAAGTAAAGATATCCAGCGAATGCGGCCTGCTTGCAATAATTTCCTCGGTCATTGGAACGAACTCTAGGTGCCGGCACGCCTCGCCCCCAACCTCTGTCACGGCAACCTTGAATCCATTCTTTCTAATATATGGTAAAATGCTTCTTCGCTGATCCTCCCTGTCCAAGTCCATATTTCCATTCTTGCCCGGATGCTCAATCTGGAAACAGTCTCTACATCCCCTATGGCACCTGTTGGTGTTCTGAATGACCAGATTGAACTGAGGATTTCCTTTAGACCGTGATTTAAGGCTCGTCATAGCTATCTTTTTCCATCTGCCCTTTTAAATTATTTCTAAAAGAGGTTAAACATGGATTAGATATAATCTTCTTTCTTCACCCTCATCCATTCCGCCTTCTCAAAATTCTTCCCGTGCGCAACCAGCGGCTTTGTCGCATCCACTCCCATTTTCGTAGTCGCATATGTGTTTGGGTCTGCAGACGGGTCAAGCGAAGAGCCTTTCTCCCCCTGTTTAATCACCAATCTCTTATCCGCTTGCACCCTAGTTGCAATCGCCCATTCCACGCAATCCGGGTCATAAATGTCAATATCCTCATCCACCACCACTACGTGCTTGAGCGATTTATGCCCGCGGAATGCAGCCTCAATCGCGTTCTTCCCATCCTCTTCTTTCTTTTTCCGAATTGCAACGACCGCATGCAGCCACGAGCACCCGCCAGGTGTAATATTCACTCCCTTGCACTCTGCCACCTTGCCCACTTCATTGAAAATAGTAGGTTCCCGTGGCATTCCCATCAATAATTTATGCTCAAGCGCACCTGGCAGCAGCACATGGAATATCGGATCTTTCCGGTGATGCACCTTGGTGATTTTCATCACGCGCTGCTTTCGCACAATGTCGTAAGTTTCAGTCAAATCCACAAAAGGCCCCTCATCCACAAGCTCGGATGTAATCCTCCCTTCAAACACATATTCCGCATCGGCAGGCACTTCAATTCCGCTCTCCAATCTCACTGTCCGAAGGGGCGCAAGTGAATTTGCAATCTGCAGCTCATCCTTGCCAATCTCAACAGAAATTGCCGCAGCTAAAAGCACATTGATTGGCGCGCCCACCACAAATGCAACATCAAGCTCCCCGCCGGCGCGCTTGATGAACTCCTCCAGATGCCTTGGCAATATGCGCACTGCCACCCTGTCCTTTCCAATCACCATCATTCTGTGAAACGAGCAATTCCTGCCATATTCCTTGTCATTTGCAATTCCAACTGCAGACGCGAAATACGGCCCGCCATCTCTTGGCGCATGGAATGGAATTGGGTATTTTGAGAGGTCGACTGTTGCATCAGTTACTTCAAGCACAGGGGCATCCTTTCTCTCCACCACTTCCGGCTTGCTCGGATTGTTTATGGCATGCACCAATTTCGGAATCAACTCATTATTTTTTATCCCAAAATATCCGCAGATGAGCTCCCTTGTGGAAAACACATTGCCCGCAACCCTTGCGCCTGGCACTTCCTTTATCTTGTCCGTGTAAACGGGTTTCCCATCCAGTGCTTTCATCACGCCAGCAAGCTCAAGATGCAGCGAGCAGGGCTTTTTCAATGAGATAAGTGTCCCATTCTGTCTTTGTTTCTCTACAAAATCCCGAAATGACATCCCCTTACTTTTCACTGCCCCACCTCTTGAAAGCATTGTTCCCAATTCCGAGCTGGTCCATAACTTTACCAGCAATAAAATCAACCAAATCCCCGATTGTCTTCGGCTTGTGATAGAAGCCCGGGCTGGCTGGCATGATTACGCCGCCCGCAAGTGTTACTGTTTCCATGTTCTTTATTGCAATGTATGAAAGCGGAGCCTCGCGCACCACAAGCACGAGCTTCCTCCTTTCCTTTAGCATCACTTCTGCAGCGCGGGAGACAAGATTGCTTCCAATGCCGTTTGCTATTTCACCCAGAGTCTTTAGGGAACAGGGGCAGATTGCCATTGCATCAAGCCCGTAAGAACCGGATGCAAAAGGCGCGGATAGGTCGCCTTCATCAAAATCGCTCTTGGGCAATTTCTCCCCTTCTGCCTCTGCCACTTTTTCCGCGCCCTTGGTAACCAGCACAAATGTTTCATTCCCGCTCTTTTTGAGCAGCTCCACTAGCCTTCTCCCATAAATTATGCCAGATGCGCCGGAAATTGCAACCAGAATACGCATAAAATAGTTGCTCGCCTCAATTAAATAATCCTTGCCAGGGTGCAATGATAATGGCTTAACCTTGTTAAGTGAAAGTGATACTCAATTTTAACTTTCCATAAACAACCAATATTAGAAACATTTAAAAACATTAGTGCCCATATTTATATTCGATATATATGGCCCCTATAAACCCGTCTACGGAGAGAAAATTGGTCGTTGCAGTATCTCAGATAACTTCTGCAATCCCATCGAGTGCAACCCTACGGAGTCCCATGGCTGATGCACGCTTGGAAAATTCCTATCTCGGCAGATTTTTCACCCGTGAAGCCGGGCAGGCGATAGTTGACATGTCAACCCGTGCCGTAGGGCAGATTGCCGGGAAAACGGCGGCCGATACGCTTGCCGTTCACTTGAGCAACGATCATTTCATAGGGGCCTGCGAACTCATCTCTTCTATCATCAAAAGCTATTCAAGCGAAAAAATCAGCGAACTTTCAGATAGGGCTGCGCTGGAGCTTTCCACAGTCCAGTGCTTGGGGAATCTTTTTAACATTCTTGCAGAATTTCAAACGGCAGTTCAATCGGCAAATGACCCGCAGAATTTCGACCCTGATGGCAGTGGACCCAAAGGGCCGATTTATTGGATGGCTGCCGCAGTAGCTCTCCCAGAGCCAAAATCAAAAGAGATTGCCCTTGCATACGGGAGGAATGTTTCAGCACATGTAATCAAATCTTTCGAAGAGTGGGCGGAGGGTGTACCTGATTCGGACCCTCTCTTCGGGGGCGAGATAAAGAAGAGATTGGAATCTCTCCTAATAAAACTCGGGACTATCGAAAATACCAATGAGGAAAAACTTCTTGCAATTCTATCCGCACTTGACGACTTTTTCAGCATCAAAATCAGCCATTTTTCAGATGCATTAAGGCTTGCAGGCGAAGCAAGCGAGCAGGATGCCTTGCGCGATGTGATTGCATTTTCATACTTAGAGCAAAGGATGATCCAATCCGCAATAAACTCGATAAAGTGCGATTTTGGGCAATCCGAAATAGAAATATACTATTACCGGGGCGGTCTGCAGATCGATCCAGTGACTCACATGCCCATCAATTAACATGCTCTGGGGCAAAATTGCGCATGTTGTTTCATCCCGCCTAGCCTTATAAACAATATTTGCCATCATCCCCTCATGCAAATACTAAAGCTCGGAGGCAGCGTGATTACGAAAAAGCACGGCTACATGCAGGTAGACAGCGCAAGCATCGCACGCCTCTCGCACGAAATCGCAAAAGTTTGGCACTCTGGCACGCGAGATTTCATCATAGTGCACGGCGCAGGCTCTTTCGGGCACGGGCCAGTGCTCAAATACAAGATAAATGACGGCATACTGGCGGAAAAGCAGAAAGCAGGATACGCAGCCACGCATGCGGCATGCGCAAAATTGTCGGGCTTTCTGGTTGATGCGCTGGTGAAGGAAAGTGTCCCGGCAATTTCAATCCCTCCCTGCGCAATCATCACGCAAGCAAACAAAAGAATAGCAGAATTCAACACCGGCATTGTATCCCATTATCTCAAGTCAGGCTTCCTGCCAATCCTCTACGGCGATATGGTGCCTGACAAAAAGCTCATAGGCTCTGTCTGCTCCGGTGACCAGATAGTTGCATATCTTGGAAAAAACGCAAAGCGCATAGTGATAGGCACGAATGTTGATGGCGTTCTTGCAAACGGGAAAATAGTCCCCCTCATCACAAAACGCAATTTCGCAGCAATCCGCAGGCATCTGCGCTCCTCTTCCGCACCCGATGTCACTGGCGGCATGGAGGGCAAGATAAAGGAGCTTCTCAATGTCCGCAAGCCCATTTACATTGCAAATGCAAGGAAAAGCGGCCGCATTGCAGCGCTTCTTCTGGGAAAGAAAACACTGTGCACGGAAATAAAATTCTAGTGCGCCTGCACAGGCTAATGAATTCTACTAAGACCGCCCAATTTTTCCTTTAAGGAAAAATGGACCACTCGTCCTGCGGACGAGTCGGTCCGCTTGGCTCGAACTAATCTGTCAGACCTATTTTTCGCCGCTGCTAAAAATGATGCGCAACGTCGCTACGTTCAGCGTGGTGCTCCGCACCACGTCTGATGCATTCTGCTTCTGCGGAATGCACATGCACAACCTGTCCAGCGGAGCTGGACATGGCCCACTTGCCGGATCAGCATCGGGCTCCGCCCGATGTCTGATGCATTTTCCTGCGGGAAAATGCACATCGCCGGCAAGTCGGAGCGGCAGGGAAAAATCGAGCGAGGAAGACACACTGCACGTTTCCGCGTGGCACTTTCATGCTGTGGATTGCTTTCCAAGCTTTCCGCACTGCTTGGCGATTTCCTCAATGAGAAAAAGCACGAACGGCTTATGGTTGCCAACGTTTCCTGCAGCCTGCGTTTTCATGTAAGCGCTCCTCCTGCGGAGCGGGATGTTTGTGAATGGGAAACCGTTGGACTGCAATATGTAATTCATAAGGAGCCGTGCCATCCTGCCGTTTCCGTCTGCGAACGGATGGACTCCCGTGAATTTCGTATGGAACTTGGCTGCAAGCTCGACTGGGTGGATAAGCCCCCTGTTAATCGAATACCAGCCAAAAAGCTCCCGCATAAGCCCGAATACTTCTGAGTGGTGCGGAAAAACATGCGGCGAGCCGCGAATCATTACGTTCACCGGCCTCCAGATTCCGCGGTATTTTTCGTAGCCCTCTATTTTTGAAAGAAGCACAAAATGGAGGCGGAGGACTAGCTCCTCATCAATCTCCTTCCCTTCAGCCAGGAATTTTTCATAAATGTCAAGGCACGAGTCGAGGTTGACCGCTTCCTGCGCCTCCCTTCCGGTGCCCGTGATTACCACGCCTTTTTTTTCAAGGCGCCGCACCCGCTCCTTTCCCGCAAGGATGTCCTCTGTCTGCTTATAATCCAGCGTAGAGCCCTCGATGGCGTTCGAGTCACTGATGAACGTTATGCGCTCCCGCCGGATGAACTCCGCCCTCTGCTTTGGATTCAGCTTTTTCAGGTAGCTCTCCTTGCCAGCGGCTGCCCCAGAAAGCTGCAGTGCAGCCTTCCTTGTTATGAACTCTGTGTAAGGCGGCGTAGTCCCACGCACTCCCTTTGTTGCAAGGCTTTTTGCAAAATCAGAATAGATTTTTTTCAGCTCTTCTGCGCCCGGAACCGAATCGCCAAGATACATGCTCTCTTTATCCCATTTCTTGCCGCGTTTCACTGACTCTTCCAAGTAGTAGTAGAGCTTTCCCTTGACCTTGCGCTTGATTATCCTGGCCATGCGGTTATCACTGAAATGAAGTATATATAGTTTTCGGTGATAACTGCGGTTATCACTGGAATTAGTTGCCTAGGCGCGGGAAACCCAATGCCTTCAGGCATTGGATGAAAGCGCCCCAGTCTTATTCTCAAAAGAAGATTTCTTGCCAGCAGGGGAA
>JAGVIA010000020.1 GCA_020056305.1 archaeon
AGAGGCAGCCTAAGCTGCCGCCAGAAGATTTTATCAAAAATCCGGTCTTCGGGCCGGTTTTCAGGCACCGGATTCAATTACTTTCGGAAGTACTGAAGCCAGGAGCGCATCTATCATCACGTAAATGAGCACTCCTCCGATGTTAGATGACGAACCTTCCAGCACGCGGCCCACATACAGGGGGCTTAGGTCAAGTGCCGGGTCAAAAAGTGCGGATGCCAGTATCCACACTACGAATGCACATTCTGCAATCAAAAGAAGCCGGGTTGCATTCATGCAATCACGAGAACAATTCCCTCAATTTCGCAAGCCTCTCCCCAATGCCCTTCTCCTCGCGCACCCTGTCAAACATCATCGTCTGGCCTGCATATGACAATATCTCACGCTTGTCAATCCCTGTGACTTCCTGTGCCTTCCCAAGCGAGAAGCCCTGCGCATAGAGTGTTGATGCGACTTTCAAGCGCGCCTTTGTCAGCACGTCTTTCACAAACCTTTTGTCCCGCAAATCCAGCTTCTCAAGCCTTCCAAGTATCTTCTCAAGCCTGCCGCCCAAGCGCTTCTCATTCTCTGATTCGGCATATCCCCCAGCAGCCTCAAGCTCGGAGTCAAGCCCGCGCATGAACTCGAGAACGCCTGTACGCTTCCAGTAGCGGGGCTTTGAGAGTATTTTGCCAAGCGAGTACGATAGAAGGGCAAGAAGGTATGGCATCCGGTCAAACTGCACTGAGAGCTCGCGGAGGCATTCGTCGTTGATTTTGCGCATCTGGTGGATGTCCTTTTTGCGCAACGCTTGCCGGATTCTCTCAATTATAGGCGCAATTTGAGCCAAATCGTCCACCACTTGTTTTGAAAAGTAATATTGCGTGTGGAAAAAGAAACGCATTCCAACGACGTAGTGACTGCATGCTTTATAAATTGTGTCATGACGAAGTCATGACAACAGCACAACAGTGTCAAGCGTGTTCGCTTGGCAGGATATGTTGCCAACAGGCAACAGCATCCCCGTGAAGTGATTGGGATGAAGGAGGATGAATCTTATAATGATGCGCCCGATGCGGAGCCGATCAAGCTAGTGTCCGACGTGAAAATGAGCATGCGCTCGGAACTGTCTGCCATTGCGGACAAGCTAAACGACCCGGTTTTCCTTGGCGCCCTCATGTACAGAACTGTAAGCGAGCGGGAGAACACAAACCGCCTGCTAAAGACGATAATTTCCAAGATTGAGGGATTGGAGCAAAGGATTGGAAAGCTCGAATCCGCGCCGGCTGAAAAACAGGAAAACGAAACAATGCTTGGCGAGGCGGACGAACAGGTAATGGAGTATGTGAAGTCATCGGGCAAGGTGGCTGCCGAGGATGTCCGGCTGCACTTTGGCTATAAGGGAAAAAACGCTGCATCGGCGCGCCTGTCGCGCCTTTATCAGATGGGCCTGCTTTCGAAAAAGCAGGCTGGACGTAAAGTGTTCTACCAATCGAAAAATCCCTGATGGATTTTTCGAGCAGTGGATGCGCATTTTGCTGAGGCAAAATGCATCAGACATCGAGCTTCGCTCGATGCTGAGCGAAGCTCCACTCAAGCAAGGTAGGCACGTAAGTTTGATTCACACTTGCAATGAGTGCAAGGCGACCAAAAAGTAAGAGAATTAAACTTATTTTGGGGACACGGGGGTGGCGCCATAATTCACCTCCCACAACCTTCTTCTTTTTTGCCACCCCTCCCCCAAAATTTGTTTTTGTATTGGAATTTCCATATTCCATGTGCTTTTTGCCGCTGCAAAAAGCATCAGTCATCGAGCTTCGCTCGATGCTGAATGCTGAAAAAATCCCTTTTTGGATTTTTTCATCAATCCCGCCTGCACGAATCACTATTATATTTATTGGGAGAGTGAGATGCCCATGGGCGAAGAAACGGTCATCATTTCATCAGGAGAGCTAGCCGAGCATGCGGTGCTCTCAAAAAAACGCAACGAGCTTGAGTTCCAGCGCGATTTTTTGGTGCGCAAGGGCGCGCAGCCAGGCGATTTCCACATCGGAACCATAAACAAGGCTCTTCTTGAAGTCGAGGCGCGCCTAAAGCCAATATCAGCCAAGCTTGAGCGCGTGGACTTAATCACATTCGTGCCTCACAGAAAAAGGATTTCCGAATTCACGGAAAAGGTTGCCGCTTTTTCACAGGACGATTTAGACAGGGCAGTGCTCCAGAAAACGGGCCCGGCATACGGGCTGATGCGCTCGCGCGCGGAGTTCACCAGGGAGAATTTCGAGCACCGCGAGGACATTTCGCGCATGACCCTCCTGTTAAACTCGGTTCCCCGCGAGGATGCGGAGAAACTGCTTGGCGTGCTCGAAGAAGGCGATGAGCACGAGGTCGACATCTCCGCGCTCTCGGACGACCAGCAGGGCGAGATTGTGGTTCTGGCAAACCGCTTTGGCTGCCATGTGGCGGTGGAGGGCGGAATGCTTTTGCCATGGGGGAAGAAATCCGATTCATCTTCGCAGAAATTCTCAGGCGAGGCAAGGCGCACTGTTTCCGGCCGCCCGATCTGGGTTTCAAACAGCACGGTTGACGAGTTTGACAAAAACGAGCAGTCGCTTCTGGCAGTTGAAAAAAAGCTGCAGACAATAAACGCAAAGCGCCAGGTGCACAAGTCCTCAGATGTTGAGGAGAAGGAGTTTGAGGATGCGCAGCTCACCTACATAGAAACGCTCCACAAGAGAAACGAGTTTCTCTCCTCAATGGGCTTCAAGGACCGCGTTGCAGAGCTTCGGGCGAAAAAATAATCAGGCGCCCAATTCTTTTTTCAGCACATGTGGAAAATGCCTGCATTTTCCACAATTTTGCAACGGGCGCCTATCAAGGCGCTGAAAGCTCCCGTTGCAAATCTTCTACTTTGTCAATTTTTTCCCAAGTGAAATCCGGGTCATTCCTGCCAAAGTGCCCGTACGCCGCTGTTTTTTGGAAAATCGGGCGCTTGAGGCGCAGGTGTGAAATTATCTGCGCGGGCTTTAGCGGGAATATCTTCTCAACTGCAAATGCGATTTTCTCATCGGGCACAATTCCTGTGCCAAATGTGTCCACGCGTATTGATACGGGCTTTGCAACCCCGATGGAATACGATATCTGCACTTCGCATCGAGTTGCAAGCCCTGCCGCTACAATGTTCTTTGCAATGTAGCGTGCCATATACGTGGCAGAGCGGTCCACCTTGGACGGGTCCTTTCCTGAGAAGCATCCGCCCCCGTGCCTTCCCATGCCTCCGTACGTGTCAACTATTATTTTCCTTCCTGTCACACCAGTGTCTGCCTCCGGGCCTCCAACAACAAAAATACCCGTCTCATTCACGAACAATTTCGTCTTCTCATCAATCCACTTGCCGCAGACCGGCTTTACCACGTGCTCCAGCACGTCATTTCGTATTTTCTCCTTTGGCACTTCTGGGTTGTGGTGCACTGCAATCACGACTGCATCCACGCGCTTTGGTTTGCCATCTTCGTACTCCACTGTCACCTGCGATTTTCCGTCAGGCCTTACCCAGTCAAGTATTTTCTTCTTCCGAACTTCAGAAAGGCGCATTGTAAGCTTGTGTGCAAGTGTGATGGGCAGCGGCATCAGCTCCTCTGTCTCGTTGCACGCAAAGCCAAACATCATGCCCTGGTCGCCTGCGCCCTGCTCGTGGTTTGCAGATGAATCCACCCCTGCTGCAATATTTTTGCTCTGCTCGTGAATAGAAACCAGCACGCCGCAGTCTGCCGAGTCCAGCCCGTACTCCGGGTTTGTGTAGCCAATTTCGCGCAATGTCTTTCGCACAAGGGAAGCAATGTCCACGTATGTGTCCGTAGTCACTTCCCCGGCAACAATGAGCAGCCCGGTTGTCGTCAGGCACTCTATCCCCGCTCTCGTGTCAGGGTCTTTTTCCAGCATCGCATCCAGTATAGCATCGGACACCTGGTCGCAAATCTTGTCCGGGTGCCCTTCCGTAACGGATTCCGAGGTAAACATGCTTCTTGCCATGAAAATCACCTGCAAAAATTCATCATTCTTTCTTTATATATTCTGTTGAATGAATTATTCCCAAAGGAATAAGCATGCAGTTCCATTCATTCGATAAAACCTTTATAATCCCTTATCGCACAATATTGAACAAGCGGGCCGATAGCTTAGTTTGGTTGGAGCGTTCGACTGATAGAGCCTTTTTCTTTACTCCGTAAAGAAAAAGCCTCGGGAAAAAGAAAGAGGTTTGCGCGAAAAATATCCGCTCTTCGGAGCAGGTTTTTTCGCTCCTGAAATATCCTCTCTGTTTCCGTCAGAAATCGAAAGGTCGGGAGTTCAAATCTCCTTCGGCCCATCCTGTTTTCTTCCTATTTCGTATGCAGGTAGCCCCAGGTTTCCAGTGCCTGCGCAAGCTCTGCGTGCTTCTTTGCGTATTCCGCAAGCGAAATGCCTTCAACATCCGCATCCACTGCCTGTCTGAAAGCCATTGCGCCCTTCATGCTTCCGCCCGGATGCCCGTGCACGCCTCCGCCAACCTGTATTGCGCAGTCATTTCCAAGCATGTGCATTATCCGGGGCACGATGCCGGGGTGCAATCCGCCGGATGAAGTTGAAATGACGGGCTTCAATCCGCACCAGTCTTCGGAAAGCAAATGCAACTTCTTATTTTCAGTCACTTTCTGCTTTGATATGTGCTCATGTATTGAGAGAACTTCCGGCTTGTCGCCTGCCAATTTTCCAATTGCCGTGCCGATGTGTATGTTGTCCACGCCAATCAGCCTTGCTGTTTCCGCAATCATGAGCATGGACACCCCATGCCTCTTGTTGCGCGTGAAAGCGGCATGGAATGCCCTGTGCGCATAAAGCGCAAGATGAAGCTCCTGGCAAACATCCCGCATCTCCTGCAATGCCGACCAGCCGACTGTCATTATGTCGACCATCACATACTCGTTTCCGGCATCCGCAACCAATTTCGCGCGCCTTCTCATTTCCGCGCCCGGCGCAGTGATGTTGAGCAGGCATGCCTTCCGCTCTCCTGTTTCCTTTTCCGCACGCGCCCGCTGCCTCATGCACAATTTCACTCTCTCATCAAACCTGTTGAACGGCTGGCTCGTGAGATTCTCATCGTCTTTAAGCAAATCCAATCCTCCTGTCCATATCTGGTAGCCAATCTCGGCATGCTCCTGCGATGTCATGCCGACTTTTGGCTTTGGCACGCATGCAAGTATGGGGCGCTTTTTTATCTTCATGAATTTGCGCACGCCTGAAATGCCAAACTGCGGGCCGCTGAATGATTTCACAAACCATGCAGGCCACTGCACATCCATCAGGCGGATGTTATCAACTGCCTTCATGCCGAAAATATTTCCTGCAATCGCGCTGTACACCTGCGGAATGCTTCCCGCCTCGAAATTATCCGCAGGGTATGCGACCTTTATCCAGTTGCCATCGATTTCAAAGCAGGTTGCGGCAATCCTGCTCACATGCGCCATCTTCAAGCCAGGGACATCAGTCCATGTGCCCACCGAACTTTCAGCAGCAACAGCGCCTGCCGCCCTTGCAATCTTTTCCCCTCGCATTGGCTCAATGTAAAAAGAGCAAAGCAATTCATCCTTGCCCGGCTGGTAATGCAAATCAACAAATTTCTCGTACACTTCGCGGAATGCCATGCAAATCACCTGCCTATGAATATGCTTGCCATCATGCTGCAATTGCCAATCATTCCAGCCATCGCTTTCCTTCTTTCCAGCTAAAATGCCATGCTCAGGTATGCGCCTGTTTCTGCAATGATTACGAACCTTATTATCTTTCCCGCGCACGTCGCAAAAAGAAACTGCCAGGCAGGCATACGGATGCTTCCAGCTGCAATTCCTGCAACGTCAAATGCGGGATTTGGGATTAGCGCAAGGAAAAATATCAAAAGCGGCCCGCCTTTTTCTATCTCTTTCTTGTGCCCCTTGTAGAATTTCGACTTTTCCACCATGCCGCTTCCTGAAAAGCCTGCCAAATAGCCTGTGATCTCCCCCAATCCCGCGCCCAATCCCGCGACAATGCCAAGTGTGAGCGGGTCAAGCACTCCTGCCAATGCAAACACAATCGCAAAGCCGGGGACAGGCAAAATGACTGTCGCGCTTGATATCAACGATACCAAGAACGCGCCCAAATAGCCGTATTTTGCGAATTCGCCCATGTATGGGATTGCAAGCACTGCCAATATGGTGAATGCAAGCGCTGCCAGAAGTGCCGCTATTTGTTTCTTGGTTTCCTTGCCTTCCAGCGCTATTTTCATCAGACGAATAAGCAGGGAGGGAATTTATAATCTTCGCAGGCGGCACTTTTCAACCATTCTTTTTCTTCAGGGCAATCTGTTCCCTAAGAAGTGAAATCTCATCTGGGGAAGGCGGTTCCTTGCCAGTCAAAAGCGTATACTGGCTCGGAGATTCTTGTGCCAGATCTAACTCCCAAAGAAGCTGTTCATCACTGTCCATCAGGCTAAGCGGCGTTTGCCCCCTTTCCGGCTGCCTTAGCACAACGCCAATTTCCTTGCTTGTTGCCCTGACGCACAGGCAGAATCTTGCCGAGCCAGAACCGATTGGGGTGATAAGAGGAACCTCGACTTCAAACGCGCCCGGCTCGTTTAGAAGCCTGCCGTGCCGCCTTTCAAAGCCGCAGGAATTCAGTATCCTGCCAACAACCTCTACTATCCGGCCGCCATCGCACCAAACTACGAAGTCCCTTGAGATATTGCGCTCTTCCCATCTTTTTGCGCGCCGAGCATCGCATGCAAACCTCCTTGATGCCTTGCCTGTTTGCCCCCGTGCCTTGCTTGCCAGCGCATCGGCATGCGCTGCAAACCTGCATGTCACAATCTTGAGCGTGAGATTTTGCCCGTTTCCTGCATTAAGCCGCCGTTCGGATTCCGCCATGCATTCCTTTGGCTGTTGAATCTTTTAAATCATTCTTGTGAGCCTATTTTCTCCCACAATGCAAATTATCAATTCTCTTTTTAATCTTCGGCAGCAAAGCCCTCTCATGAAAGCCAAGAAATCAAACTTTTCCGAATGGTATACCGAAATCACAAAGGAGGCGGAGCTTTGCGACCTGCGCTACAATGTGAAGGGTTTCGTGGTATTCCGCCCCTGGTCAGTGCAGTCAATGAAGAAAATGTATGATATTTACGAATCCGAGCTTGAAGCGCACGGGCACCAGCCCGCATGGTTCCCTGCGCTTATCCCCGAATCCAATTTCCTCAAAGAAGGCGAGCACGTGAAGGGATTTGTGCCAGAAGTGTTTTGGGTGGAGCGCGCAGGCTCGGATGCGCTCGAAGAAAAGCTCGCAATGCGCCCGACCTCCGAAACCGCGATGTACCAGATGTATTCGCTCTGGATACAAGGCGCATCTGACTTGCCGCTAAAAATATACCAGTCCTGCCAGGTATGGCGCTGCGAGACAAAGGCAACCCGCCCGTTCATACGCTCGCGTGAATTCTACTGGATTGAGGCGCACGACTGCTTTGCCACAAAAGAGGGCGCAATGGCACAAGTGCACGAGGACATGGGCATGGCGGAGACAGTCATTCACATGCAGTTTGGCGTGCCATTCATATTCTTTAGGCGCCCGCAGTGGGACAAGTTCCCAGGGGCAGATGACACATATGCCGCAGACTGCCTGATGCCTGATGGCAAGGTATTGCAGCTTCCCTCCACGCACATGCTTGGGCAGAATTTTGCAAAAGTGTTTGATGTCAAATATCTGGATGGGACTGGCACTTCTCAATATGTATGGCAAACTTGCTACGGTCCTGCCATCTCGCGCATTTATGCCGCAATAATTTCGCAACATGGCGATGACAAGGGGCTCATAATGCCGTTTGCCCTTGCGCCAACCCAAGTAGTTATTGTTCCAATCGTGAAAGGCGGCAATGAGAAAGAAATAGAGCAGAAATGCAACGAGCTCAAGAAGACACTTTCCAATTCCGGCTTGCGCATTCACTGCGATTTTACCCCAAACACTCCGGGCTTCAAGTTCAACCAATGGGAGATGAAGGGCGTGCCTGTGAGAATAGAGATTGGCGCGCGCGAGCTTGAGTCAAGTGAGTATGTTGTTGCGCGGCGCGGTGCAAAGGAAAAGTCAAAAGTGAAGGAGAAGGATTTGGCAAATGCAATTGCGAAAATGGCAGGTGAATTGCAATCAGACATTATTTCAATTGCAGACAAGTGGTTTTCCGGCATGACGCATTCTGCTTCCACTCTTTCTGACCTTGAAAAGAAAATCAAGGAAGGCGGCTTTGTGCGCGTTCCCTTCTGCTCCACGGAAATGGACGGGGAGAAATGCGCCGAAGCAATAAAGGAGAAGATGTCCGGCAACGTGCGCGGCACGCGCTTTGACAAGCACGAGAAGCCGAAAGACGAGAAGTGCGTCGTATGCGGGCAAAAGGCGGAAGAATTTGTGTATGTGGCAAGGCAGTATTAGTTGCCTAGGCGCGGGAAACCCAATGCCTTCAGGCATTGGATGAAAGCGCCCCAGTCTTATTCTCAAAAGAAGATTTCTTGCCAGCAGGGGAAG
>JAGVIA010000062.1 GCA_020056305.1 archaeon
CTAAGCCCGCATTGAGTAAATGCCGGCTGTTTTCTCTCCGGCTTTGATTTTTGCCACAAGCCCGTCCAGCAGGATTTTCTTTATCCGCATATAGCTCTCGCGCCCAATCTCCACGTTCCCGATTGCGTAGTGCTTGTTCTTCGTATTGAAGCAGAACATGCAATCAGTCAGGTTCTCGCTGTTATGGCAGAACATCGAATCCCTGCAGTTGGAGCATGAGTCCATCTCAAGGCAGCGCGAAAGGCCGGAGCAGTTGTGGCAGCGCACGCAGAATTCGCAGTGCACCGCGCGGAAAGAACCGAAGCAGTAGCTTGAGGAAAGCGCCATTGTGCAATACGCGTTGTTTTTCGAGCCCGTGGAATCCAGCACCTCAAATGCGTTTATCGAATCGTACGCAATCGCAGTATTTGCATTGTTCATCTCGCTCCCGCCGCGGAAATTTATGCGGTAGAACGCGATTTTCTCAAGGTTGGAAAGGACTGCCCCCAGGGTTCCCATCTCCTCGTTTTTGAGGCTCATTTTAGCAAGCTCGGTCGCCTCCTCGTTGCTCACCATCCTCTCTTTCGGGATTGCCGGGAAGAAGAAAATGTCGGCAAAGTATGCCTCGCTCCCATAGGGTGTTTTCACTGTGCTTGTTTTGCGGAGCGGTTCCTTGAGATAGCCGGATGCCTGCTGCAATGCCCCGATTTCGCTTCCAAATATGAGTTTCGAGGTTGACGCCCAGCTTTTTTCTATTGGGGCGGAATCGTATTTTGGTAGCGGCTTTATGGCAATCTCTTTTGGCATGTTCGCTGGAAGCTGCTTTCCAGTCGCGATTTCAAGAATCGAGGGGAAATCCTTGCGCTTCTCAATGTATTCCCTTGCCTCGGCAATAAGTTTCTTTTTCAGCTCAAGGTATTTCTCCTTGGGCAGCTCAAGGTTTCCGATGGCATTCCGCTTTGCCTTGAGATTGAACGAGAACATAACATCATAGCAATTGAGGCAGTTGAACGTGCAGAACATGTCCGACCCAATTCCTGAGCTGTAGCACTCGAAAGAGCGGTTCAGGTCAAGGGCGTTTATTGCGCGAATAAGGAATTTGCCCCTACCAAGCCAAGAGGAGCCGAATATGAATTCGGAATTGTCGTGTATGTATGAGCTGCATGCCACGTACTTCGAAGTGTGGATATTGAATGAGTCTTTCACGTATTGGCTGTCGGTGATATTATCGCAGTTCTCAACGAATGCCGAGTTGCCGAATATTTTGTTTCCAGTATAGAAAGCCCGCTCGCCTATCGCTTCGAAAACAGAATCAATGTCCTTTATTTCGTTGATGCCGAGGGGAAGCGGCACTGCTTTTGCAGCAAAGTCAATCTCTTCCTGAGACAGGAATTTCGCATCCTGTGGATAGTCCGCGCCAGAAACCATCACGGGCCTGCCTGATTTTGAGGATTTTTGCATCTGCGGCTTGGGCTGGTACCTGAGCAGGTAGGGCTCAAGCTGTTCGAGGCTTACGTTGCACTCGCCGAATATGACCTTGAAGGTCGATTGGAACGCTGAATTGATATCCATTGGAATCACCTGTAAATGATGCGGTTTGACTGCGCGCCGCCACCCTGCGTTCCGGGCTCGCGCTCGAATTTCGGCGCACGCTGGAGTTCCTAATTACACATGAGCTTCAACCTTCCCGTACAAAAATCTTCACCGTACTTGGAAAAGGAGGCGAAGACTGTTGAATACTATCTTTCCAGCCCTCCATTTTATGAAAAGGCTCAAGAAATGGAGGACTATCCCCAAATACGACACCCCCTTTGTATACGACCCTTGCAATTTCTTGTGATAGTGCCATCTGATATTTGCGGTCTCTGATGATTTCAGGATAGATGCCATTAATCAGGACGTTGACACTCCCATCAAGAAGGCATTTTGCAAATTCGAGCATATCCTCCTGAAATAGCGTGATCTCCATGCCGCTTGGCATGTGGCTGCTGACAAAAGCCTTCCCGTCCTTGAAGTATTCTTGGTGTCCCAAATCAATGCCAACGTAATGGGCCACACCACAAGCGGCAGCAAATTTCAATGCAATCCTCACACTCATACCCATCCCACAGCCCAAATCAACAAGAACTTTTCCGGCAAGTTTTTCCCTTAGTAATGGGAGGTTTTTTGCTAAATCGCTTTTCACATCTATCTCTGATTCTGGGTGTATTCCCATTATCATGGCATGGGGGAATAAGTTGGGGTTGTTTTCATTTCTAGAGAATCCGTAGCTTCCGGCAGAGGGCATGGCGTATCCAAGGGGCAGCACAGGACTTTTTGGCGTATCAAACTCTATCCAAAACCTCTGTTCAAGCGGCCTGACCTTCCGCTCGCTAAGGAACGGGAAATTGCCCTTTGAGGTGGTGGCGAATATCCTAGGCCCGCTTAATTCCATTGTTATCACCTATTTTCCAATTTACTTCTGTATTGGTTCGCTCAGCACACTGGTGCCTGTTGCGTTTTCTGCGGCGGGCGCTTGCGCATCTATGCGTATGCCCAGTGCCCCGGCAGGTGCGGAATACGGCCAGTTGAGAAGGACGTAGCGCCTGCCGCCCAGGTCCCCTTCATAGTCGTAGCCGAAGTACTGGCGGGCCGCAAGCCCGACATAAGAACCATCAACCCGGACAAGCAGGTGCGCATTTGGATTGGGATCGTTAGCCGGATAGCAAGAAACCTTATTGCGGTAAGACACTTCCCTGCCTACCGGAATCCCGAACTCAGGCTCCGGAACGTACCAGCCCTCTTTGGCCGGGAATGCCTCTATGATTTTTAGCATGCTTGGCTCGACTTTCACAAGCACATTATTGCCGCCCTTGTCTTCGTATTCTATATTTGGGCGGCTTTCTGCGCCTATCAGATGATCCACTGCCAGGGCTGTGTTGATCATACCTATTGCCTTTGGGTTGGCCTCGATGGCATATGTTGTGCCCTTCTCAGAATAAGTGATAAAGCGCCCAATCCTAGCTCCGGCCTTTTCGTAAGCAACCAGTGTGCCGGATATTGCAGTATACATCTCCCTTTCCGATCTCCAGATGTCGGTATGCATCAAACGCCTTTCAAATTCGAGATTTGGGGCAATGGCCAGCTTGCGCTGGTTTGCAGTTTCTACTGCCTGCCTCTGCGTAAGGCCGGCATCCCATTGCGCGATCCTGACTATGTTTGGAGCTGCATTTGTTACCATCATTGTTATCACCTGTGGTTTCTTGTGGCTTAACTAATATATTAAAATTCTTAATCAAAAATTGCACAAAAAGAGAAAATCCTTATAAATATAGCCAAAATAAGCAACAACATGCCTGATTTGGACCTATTGGACAGGAAAATCCTCTATGAGCTGGATTTGAATGCGCGCGCAAGCGCGTCGCAGCTCGCAAAGAAGCTTAGGAGAAGCAAGGAGACTGTGAATTTCCGGCTGAAGCACCTGCTTGAAGAAGGCTATCTCAAGGGATTCTACACTGTCTTCAACACCTCGAAGCTCGGCTGGTTCTACTACAAAATATATTTCAAGTTCAAGGACATCACGCCTCAGAAGGAAAAGGAGCTTTTCGAGTATATTGCGAAACAGCCGAAAATCGCCTATCTTGCGAGCATGGAGGGCCATTATGATGGGGTATGCCTTATCATGTCCCGCTCGTCGCAGGATTTGGTTGATTTCCTTTACCCCTTCATGAACCCGTATGGGAATTTTGTGCAGGAGAAGCAGCTTGTCACTCTCCTGACTACACACAGGCTCAACCAGAAATTCCTGCATTCGGGGGGCGAAACAAAGGACTGGCATTATCCAATTGAAATGGGGGGCTATGGCCTGGATGATGTGGACAAGGAAATAATGCAAATCCTCTCCACGAATGCAAGGATGCCGCTTGTTGAGATTGCAAAGAAAGCCGGCGTGGATGTGAAAGTGGTCAAGTACAGGATGAAAAAGCTCGAGAAAGACGGAATAATTATTGCGTATGTCACATCCCCGAATTTTGGCAAGCTCGGGCTGCAATTCGCGCAAATAAACATCTCGCTGAAGGAGCTGAATGCAATCAAGTCTATTATTTCCTATTTCGATTCCACCAACCGGTGCCTGTTCGCGCTGGAGATGGTCGGAGCGTACGACCTTGCAGTTGAGCTGCACGTTGAGGGCAATGAACAGCTGAACCGTATTATAGACGGGTTCCGCGAGAAGTTTGTCGGGAAATACGCAGATTACGATGTCTCGACAATCACGAAGGAATACGTCGTTGTCTGGGCGCCTTTTGCATGGGAAAAGAAAGATGTGATAAAAAAGAAAGTGCGCTAGTGGCCTTTTATCGCCTTTACGATGTCCTCCACTTTCGCATCCGTCTTTATCGCATTCGAATTGAAATGCGTTGATGCGGCGGCAAAGCCGGCTTTTTGCAGCGTGGCGATTACTTTTGATTTTGCAACCGCCCCAACTTTCTGCTTCTTGCAAACTACGTGCAAATCATAATAGAACAGCGGAAGGGAAAGCTCTCCTGCAATCAATGACAGCAGCTTCCCAATTTCCAATTCATTCTCATATTTCCTCTTCTTATTTTGCGCAATCATCTTCTTCACTGTTTTCTCATCCCAGAGCTTCCCAAGCCACATCGGGCCTGCGTGCACGTAAATGCCGCTGCAGGGGCATTTTCTAACAAGCGGCAGCCGTGCCCAGGTGCGCGAGAGGCATTTTGGGCACCAGCTCACATACCCTAGTGATTTTATCGACTCCACCGCTTCCACCGCGCCTTTTTGCACCCTGAAAAATATCTTCACGTAATGCCGATGCGATATGGAAAAGATGGGAGTGATGCCAAGCGCGAAATCCGCCGCAGCCCTCGCAACTTTCCCAATCAGTATTCTCACCGCATTCTCATGGCAGAACTCGTTGTCAAGGGGCGCGGATTGGTAATTTTTGAGGCACGCAGCATGGTGAGCGCCGCATAAAACAGCCATGTCAGTCGCGGTGACGGACAGGTATGACAATTTCCTGTATGCAAGGGAATGCATCGCATCATGAAGATATGGGGCGGGGCTCCCGAAAGGGTCAAGCTCGACAAAATCAAAAGGATTTTCGCGGAGGTATGAGCATATCTCGGCATGAACAAATTTGCAGCCTGCGGCAGCGTCGTTTGCGCCTGCGCCGGCATTTGCTGATTTGCTTGCGGCAATCTTGTTTGTGCGCACGTTCGTTTTCGCGGATGCTGATTTTTTCCCGCATATTCCGTTTGCGATGGCATTTTTCTTTGCGCATTTTATCGCCTTTTCGCTCAAATCCACAAAAGTGATGCTTGCGGCATTCGTATTTTCCTTCTTGTACCGAATGCCGCGTATGCCTGTTGCGCAAAACCCGTCGCAAATGGAGAGCTTCCCGGGCAGCGCGCCAAACGCTAGGGACGAAATATCCCGGCAAAGGTGCATATGCGGATTGTAGAAAACATCGCTGCAAGCAGATATGCTAACGCGCCCTTCGGAAACAGTTTTATCTCCCACACCATAAACTTGTCATAAAATAGATAAATACCTTCGGTATAAGCCAATACATGGAAGTCACCATCTCCTCCTCCATCATAAAAGGCGTTGTGAGGGCACCGCCCTCGAAAGCATATTCCCACCGCGCACTAATCGCATCAAGCCTCGCAGGCGGCGCAGGCGTGCTTGAGAACGTCTCAAGAAGCGCAGATGCGCTTGCCACGATGGCGGCATGCCAGTCTTTCGGCTCTGATTTTTACTGGGCAGGGCAAAACAGGCTCGAGGTGATCGGCAGGGGGTTTGCGCCCCCTCCGCTCCCGGTAAATTGCGGCAATAGCGGTGCAACAATGAATTTCCTGCTCCCAATTGCCAGCCTGCTTTCCGAGCCTGTCACATTTTCTGCGCAAGGCAATCTCGCAACCCGCCCCCTTACGCACACTGAGGACGCGCTTCGCAGCGCAGGCGTGCGCATTGCAAGCGAGGGGCATCCGCCAATCACAGTGCACGGCCCAATGGAAAGCCCGGAAATAGCGCTCGATGGCAGAATGGGCTCGGTTTTCATCTCCGGGCTGCTTTTTGCCGCCCCGCTTCGCCAGATTGATACTGCAATTGCAATCGAGCCGCCCTTGCACGCATCAGCGCATGTGCGCATGACCATCTCGGTGCTCCGCGAATACGGGATAAAAACAACATCAAGCGAGGACATGCTTGCGCACCTTGTGCCTGCCGGGCAATTCTACCTTCAGCGAAATTACAAAATAGAGGGCGATTTCTTTGCAGCGGCAGTGCTCCTTGCAGCAGGTGCAATTGCAGGAAAGGCCAAGGTAACGGGCTTAAACACAGAATCGCAGCAGGGGGACAGGAAAATAGTGGACTTGCTAAAGCAAATGGGTGCATTTGTGTCTGTTGACAAAAGCGCCGGCTCAATTACATCAAGCGCTGGCGAGCTCACTGGCATTGAAATTGATGCCGAGGAAGTCCCAGACCTTGTCCCAATCCTTGCAGTGCTCGGATGCTACGCATCGGGCAAGACTACAATCACAAATGCAGGAAGGCTGCGCCACAAGGGCATTGACAGGCTGCATGCAATCTGCGAAAACCTGCGCGCAATGGGCGCAGAAGTGGTGGAGCAGGAAGAAGGGCTGGTCGCAAGGAAAAGCTCTCTCACCGGCGCAAAGGTGGACTCGTGGGGCGACCACCACGTTGCAATGGCATGCGCTCTTGCGGCGCTTGGTGCAAGGGGCAAGACCACCATAAAGAGCGCAGAAGCAGTATCAAAATCGTACCCTGGCTTCTTTTCGGATTTGCAGAAAATAGGCGCCAATGTGGATTGACGCCCTAAGAGATTTCCTTCTCAATCCTTGAGAAGAATATCACTTTGCCTATTTCAGTTGCCGCAACATATGCTGCAAGTATGCCGCCAATCAGCATAAGCACGCTTGCATCAAGGGGCACGAAGTGGAAAGCATCTGCAATCGGCGCAAAATAGATCACGCCAAAGGATGCGGCACACGCTGCAATTGAGGCAAAGATCAGTATCCATGACGGCATGCTCTTGAAAAACGGCAGCCTTGTGCGAAGCGAGAACACGATTATCATCTCGGACAAAACAGACTCAAGGAACCAGGCTGTCCTAAACTGCGCCACATCCACGTTCATGAAGAAATGCATGATAAGGATCAGCAGCAGGTCAAAAACCGTGCTGATGATGCCGAAGAAGACCATGAAGCGCATTATCATCCCGATGTCCCACTTCTTGGGCCGCTTCACCTGCGCCGCATCCACATTGTCGCTTGCTACAGTGAGAAGCGGCAGGTCTGACATTAAGTTGTTGAGCAGTATCTGCGAGGGAAGAAGCGGGATGAATGGCAGGAAGAAAGAGGATAGCATCACAGTCACCATGTTGCCCTGGTTTGCGCTCATTGTGTTTAGTATGTATTTTGTGACATTGTTGAATATCCTCCTGCCCTCCTCCACACCGTCACACACGACATCCAGGCTCTTTTTGAGCAGTATGATGTGCGATGCCTCCTTTGCAACATCCGCGGCAGTGTCAACAGATATTCCAACATCTGCAGTGCGGAGAGCAGGCGCGTCGTTTATGCCGTCCCCTAAGAATCCGACAACATGCCCGTTTGCACGCAATGCCTCAACTATGAGCATTTTCTGCTGCGGGGTAACGCGCGCAAATATGTCCACTTCCTCAACGGCGCTGGCAAATTCCTTCCCGTTCATTTTTTCAAGCTCGTGCCCGAGCACAACCCTGCCACCCTGGGGCTTAAAGCCTACGAGCGACGCGATTTTCATTGTCACAAGCGGGTCATCTCCAGTGAGCACCTTGAGCCGGATATTGAGCCGCGCAAGCCTTGCTAGTGTTGCGCGCACAGTCGGCTTGGGCGGATTTGAAAGCAGCACAAATCCAATGAAAACAAGCCCCAACTCATCTGCCACGCCATACTTGGATTTGGGCGAAATCTCGCGATATGCGACCCCTATGGTGCTCATGCCATCCTTGTTGTATCCGACTATCATGCGCCGGAGAAGCGCCCTCTTAACAGACGTGGCATAAAGCTTGTCAGACATGCGGACCTTTGTGCAACATGCGAGCACGGATTCAGGCTCGCCCTTCACAATGAGCATTGTTTTTCTTGCCTCGCGCACAACCGCGCCCATGCGCCTGCGCGAAAAGTCAAATGGCACCTCGCCTATTCTTTTGAAGCGCGAAACGTCTATCTTGTGCTGCTGCCCGTGTTTTTTTATCGCAACGTCAATCGGGCTGCCGCGCACATGCGTAGTCCCCACTGCGGCGTTGCAAAGCAGCGCATACTGGAAAACATCATGGCTGTCACGCTTGTCCAGGTCCACGTAGCCCTCCACGTGGATGCCCTCTGCGGTGAGCGTGCCTGTCTTGTCAGTGCAGAGTATGTCCATGTTCCCAAGGTCCTCGATTGCCGCAAGCTTCTTTATGATGACGCTTTTTTTTGCCATGTGCATGCTGCCATTCGAGAGCGTCACGGTGATTATGGCAGGCAGCGCCTCTGGTGCAATGCCGATTGCGATTGCAAGTGCAAATAGGGCAGAGTCCGCAAGGGGGTTTTTGTCCCCGTGCCCAAGGGCGTAGTTTGAAAGGAACACGATGACTGTGAGAACTGTGATTACGCGCAGCAGCAAGCTGCCGAATTTCCTGATGCCAAGCTGGAAGTCAGACTCCGGCACCTTTGAGGAAAATACGGCTGCCGTCCTGCCAAAATAAGTGCCCTGCCCGGTTGCAACCACAATGGCTTTTGCATACCCGTCAACAATCGTTGTGCCCATGAAAAGCCCGTTTCGTATTTCCTGCGGGTTTTGGGCTGCGCCAGCTTGCGCCATTGCGTTTTTCTGCACTGGCCTTGATTCTCCAGTCAGCACCCCTTCATCAACTGTGATTCCATCAGTTTCAAGTATCCTCATATCGGCAGGCACGATGTCCCCCAGCCGCACGAAAACAATGTCCCCTGCAACAAGCTTGCGGGAATCGACCCGCGCCTTCCCCCCGTTGCGCAGCACGACTGCCTTGTATGAAAAGTAGCGCTTGAGCGTAGAGAGCACGCGCTCTGACTTGTACTCCTGCACAAAGCCAAGGAGCACTGATGCCGCGATTATGATGATTATTATTGCAGTGTCAAAAAGCTCGCCAAGAAAAACAGAGATTATGGATGCAAAAATAAGTATGAGCAAAAGCGGGCTTGCAAACTGGGATGCCAGTATGTCAAACCACTCTTTTTTGTCCTTGTCTTGTATTTCGTTCGGCCCATTTTCCACAAGCCGCGCATGCGCCTGTGAAGATGACAGGCCAAAGGGCGAGCTGGCAAGCTCCTTGCACACGGCATCAGAATTCCCTGTCCAAACAGGCTGCCCTCCCATGGGCAATAGAATGCAGGCGGAATTAAAAAGAATGCGGGAGCCGCGAAAAAATATTGCGATTTCCGATTGTTTCAAGAATCTATATATATTGTTTCAAGCGCCTGTAACTGTATCAATTCATAGGTGATGCGATTGGGAATGGAAGAAAAGGCTTTCTGGATAGTGATTGGCGTCGTGGCAGTGCTTGCCATCGGCGGATTCTTCGCGCTTGGCAGCGGAAGCGATGAAGGCGCAAATTTGGCAAAGGCGAATTCAAACGCCCTTGCTGCCCAAAACCCTTCGGGCAATGTGCAAGTGGGGCAGGGGGCGCAAGAGCCGCCAGTTCCTTCTGCCGCTGTGCAGGACGTCTACATGCGCGCGCTTTCAACCGGCGCGTACGACAAGGGAGCGGTGACAGTGCAAAAAGGAATCCCTGTCCGGCTGCACTTCTCCGCAGACAGGAATGCGGGATGCGGCAAAGTGCTTGTGATGCGCAATTTCAATGTCCGACTCACATCCCTAAACGGGGAGGAGAAGGTGGCGGAATTCACGCCGCAGGAAGCGGGCAATTACGAATATGCTTGCACAATGCGGATGTTTAGGGGCACAATGCAGGTAGTGTGAGGGACAAAATCCGCTATCCGATCTTATCCAATGCCTCTTTTGCAGCAATCTCCTCTTGCACTTTTTTCTGCGACAGCGCAGACTGCAGGGCCGGCTGCAGCATCACCTTGTTCACCTTGCCCACGCGCTCAAGGGATACAATCTTCTTTTCCGCAAGCTTTGCAAGCGCCCTGTGCGCGCGCAGGCGCGAGAAGCCCTCAAGCCTGCCAATCTCCGACTGGTAGGCAGTCCCGCCGTTCTTCACAACGAACATGATTATCCTGCGCTCCTCGCCTCCCATGAAATTCAGAAGTGTCTCCGCGGTGATGCCGGATTCCTGCTGCTTTATCTCAATTTTCTCATAGAGCGCATACACTGCAAACGCCCCTACGGCGACTCCGAGCGCCATCATGAGGAACATGAGCTCCATGTGGTATGTTGCAAGCACGTCAAGCACGCCAAAAGAGTAGCCCTCTGGCAGCCGATAAGTGAAGATGATGGCGAACGAAAAGAAGATGAAGATGAAAATAATGAAGACCACAAGCGCAATCCGCCTGTTTAGTGACATGTCCTTTATGCGCTCAAGGAAATCAGTGCGCTTTTTCACCTTTGAAACCATTGTTTCACCAACCTATAAGTATTGTTTCAATAATATGAAATAATATAAACGCCACAGGTGCGTTGTTAGCGCAGGTGTCTCAAATGGAAAAAACACTAAAAGTGTCGGGAATGCACTGCCCAAGCTGCGACATGCTCATATCCGAGGCAGTCGGGGATATTGCAGGCGCAAAAGTGCTTTCATCCAGCCACAAGACAGGGGAAGTGAAAGTAAGCTTTGACTCTGAGGCAACGCTTGCGAAGATAAAAGACGCGATACGGGCAGAAGGATACAAAGTATGATTATGGATGGCGGATGAAAACGGATGCACGCATTCGGAATGCATAAACGAGGTTTGATTTGATGGCAAGCGAGCATGTTTTGAAAGTGGAAGGGATGCACTGCGAGTCATGCGAGAAAATAATCTCGCGCACAGTGGCAAAGCACGAAGGCGCCCATGTGAAAGGGTTTGACCTGCAGGAAAACAAGGTAAGGATATTTTGCAGCGACGAGCAGCTTCCAAAAATAAAAAAGGAGCTTCTTGCAAAGGGATACCAGCTCCTGCTCCCTGGCGATGAAGCGCAGCAGGGATACGAGGCAGGCTCACTGAGCCGCGTCATGGAATTCGCATCGGGCCTTATTTCCGGGAAAGAAGGTTTTGTATACGAGCACAAGCTGCTGCAATATGCAATCATTTCGCTCATTCTCATATTTGCCGCGCAGCTTGCCATCTACTTCGTTGTTTTTGGCGGCGAGGCATCTTTCCTGCGAACATATGGCTCAATATTGTCCCTCTCCGCGCTTTCAGTTGTCGCAGTCATATTCGCATTCTACCATGCACGCATCTTCCGCAAGCAGACAAGTTGCATGACTGGCATGATGACTGGCATGACTGTCGGCATGATGGGCGGCTTTATGATAGGCGCGTTTATCGGCGCGACAAACGGCATGTTCATAGGCAGCCTTGCAGGCATGGCATTTGGCATGTTCCTGGGATTTGAGGCAGGAAGGTGCTGCGGTGTGATGGGCGGCATGGAGGGGCTGATGGGCGGGCTCATGGCAGGCACCATGGGCGCGATGCTCTCAGTCATGATGGTATATGACAATCTGATGCCATTCCTCTACATACTGTCAGGCGTCTGCCTTGCCATATTGGGCGGCCTTGCCTACATGATATACAAGGAATACGGAAGCATTGAACAGGAACAGTTTGACGTGAGCGCGGCGAAATTCCTATTTTACTCGCTCATACTCTACCTGGCAGTGGCTGCATTGGCAATATTCGGCCCCAAGGCAAACGTGGTGCTGGGCTAAGAAGCGGAAGCACAAAAATCGAGGTGAAAATTATGGAATACAAAAATGCATTCTGGATTGTCGTGGGAATCGCGGTAGTGGTTGCCATGGGCGGATTTTTCGCCCTCGGCGGCTCTGCTGCGGAAGTGAAAGTGAATAAGCAGGCGGCTGCTCCAGATATTGCCCAAGCGCAAGCCGGCGCGCAAGCCAACCAGCTACTTGCAGCGCCAAGCGCTCCTGCTCCTAAGCCTGTTGCGCAGCCTTCCGGATCAGCATGCGGCGGCGGAAGCGGAGGTTGCGGATGCGGCGGAGGTGCGGCTCTTCCGACAATTGTGCCAGCGGCTGACCCAAGCGTTGCGCAAACCGGCGCCACACAGCGCTTCTCGCTTGGGACGAAGGGCAGCTCATACGACCCGGCAGTAATAACGGTGAACCTGGGCGACACGGTTGTCCTTGAGGGAGACATGAGCAGGCTGCGCGGATGCGACCGCTCATTTGTGATTCCAGATTACGGAATCCAGAAGACATTTAGCGCAGGCGACAACGTGCTTACCTTTGTGGCATCGAAGAGGGGGACATTTACGTATTCCTGCTCGATGGGCATGTACAGAGGAACTTTGATTGTGCAATAAGGGATTTGGTTAGGGAGCGATAACTATGGCGAAAAAAGTAGAGCTTGCAATAGGCGGAATGCACTGCGCATCCTGCGCGACACTAATAATGCGGGGGCTTGCAAAGGTGCCTGGCGTTAGCAGTGCAAATGTGAATTATGCCGCGGCAAAAGCATCAGTGGAATTTGACGAGTCGATTGCTAGCGAAGCACAGCTTGTTGATGCCGTGAAAAAGCGCGGCTATTCTGCCACTGTTGGCGTGGACCACGAGCGCGAGCGCAAGATGAGGCAGAAGGAAATAGCCGATTTGCGCACCCTGCTTATTTTCAGCGCGGTGTTCGCAGCGCCTGCGCTTGCAATCGGCATGCTTGGGATGGGATGGCAATATGCAATGCTCGCACTTTTCCTCCTCTCAACACCTGTGCAATTCATCGCGGGCAAGAACTTCTATCTTGGCGCCTGGAGCAGCCTGCAAAACCGCTCGGCATCCATGGACACCCTAATTGCAATTGGCACAAGCGCGGCATATTTCTTTAGCGTTGGCGCGCTTCTCGGGCTTGCCTCGGAGCAGTATTTCGAAGTGTCCGCAGTGCTAATCACGCTTGTGATACTTGGGAAATACCTCGAAGCTGTAGCAAAAGGCAAGACAAGCGAGGCCATCCGGGCTCTCATGGGCCTTGCGCCAAAGACCGCCCTGGTAGTGCGGGGCGGGAAGGAAAGCGAAATTCCCATTGAGCAAGTCATTGTAGGCGACATCATACTTGTGAAGCCCGGCGAGCGCATTCCGGTTGACGGCATTGTCACTGACGGGCATTCCGCAGTTGACGAGAGCATGGTGACAGGCGAGAGCATTCCTGTTGAAAAAACAAAGGGCGGCAGCGTGATAGGGGGCTCGATAAACAAGCACGGAGTCCTCTATTTCCGCGCCACAAAGGTGGGCTCTGACACCGTGCTTGCGCAAATCGTGCGGCTAGTGGAGGAGGCGCAGGGCAGCAAGGCGAACATACAGCGCTTTGCAGACGAGGTGAGTGCAATATTCGTGCCAGTGGTGGTTGCGATCGCTTTGCTAGCATTCCTTGCATGGTATCTCTTGCTGGGGCAGACATTCTCATTCGCGCTAATCATCGCAGTCTCGGTGCTAGTAATAGCCTGCCCGTGCGCACTCGGGCTTGCAACGCCCACTGCGATAATGGTGGGCACAGGCATAGGCGCACAGAGAGGCATCCTCATAAAGAGCGCCGAGAGCCTTGAGATGATGCACAAGGTAAACGCGGTCATCTTTGACAAGACCGGCACAATCACCGAGGGAAAGCCCAAGCTGACTGATTTCATCGCGCTAGGCGGCGCAGATGAGAAAAAAATGCTCGAGTTTGCATATGCGGTTGAGAAGAATTCCGAGCACCCGCTTGCGGATGCGATAGTGGAATATGCAAAGGGCAAGGGCACACGGCTGCAGAAAGCCTCTTCTTTCAAATCAATAACCGGATTTGGCGTCGAGGCAAAAGTGGGAAAGAGCAAAGTGTATTTGGGAAAGCCTGCAAAGGGAGCGCAATCGCCCGAGGTTGACAGCCTGATACGCAAGCTCCAGGAGGATGGCAAGACTGTGATGGTCCTTTCCGTCAACTCCAAGCACTCAGCAATAATCGGCGTCGCAGACACAATCCGCCCCACAAGCGTGCAGGCGGTTTTGGAGCTTCGCAAGCTAGGCATAGAATCCTGGCTCATAACCGGGGACAACGAGCGCACTGCGGCGGCAATTGCAAGAAAGGCAGGCATTGTGAATTTCTTCGCAGAAGTGCTGCCTGACCAGAAGGCGGATTATGTGAAGCAGCTGCAGTCACAGCGCAAAAAAGTCATCATGGTCGGCGACGGCATTAATGATGCTCCTGCGCTTGCGCAGGCTGACATCGGCATTGCAATGGGCTCCGGCACTGATGTTGCGATGGAAACCGGCAGCGTGGTGCTCATGAAGAGCGACCCGCTTGACGTGCCCCGCGCAATAAAGCTTGGCCGCGCCACGATAAGCAAGATAAAGCAGAACATGTTCTGGGCGCTCATATACAACATCCTTGGAATACCTGTCGCGGCAGGCGTGCTATACTACGCGGGATTTGGCATCCTTCTCTCGCCGATATTTGCAAGTGGCGCAATGGCGCTCTCAAGCGTATCCGTAGTGGCAAACGCCCTCACGCTGCGATGGATAAAACTCAGGTGATATAATGAAAATATCTGAATTTTTCAAGCAAAACCGGGATGCCATTGCATTTGCCATTGCAGTGATTGTCCTTGGCACCGCAGCGTACTTTGCGCTCTCCGGCACCGCAGTAATGACCGGCGGCAAGGCAAGCGACGCCGGATTGGTTTTCGAGGGCGCAAGGCTCAAGGTGGCATTCTCGGATGCAGGCATGAAGGTGTTCGTGCTTGCAAAGAACAACGAACTTGCAAAGCTTAAGGCAGCAGAGGGCAAGCCCATACCGGAGCCTGGCACTGTTGTGATTGGGGGCACCGAAGCCGCAATGATGAAGAAGGAAAAGCTCTTTTCCGCGCCCGGCGACTTACTTTCGGATTTCTTCGGCATAAATACGACCGTCGGGGGCGTGCTTGGCAACACCGGAACGTTCGTTGACGAGGTGCATTTCCTCTCAGAGCGCCAGTTCGAGCTGCTCAATGCCACGGAAGGCCGCATGTTCGTGAAGTTCACCGCAGAGGGGGCGCCAAAGATATTCTACAGGCTTTCGCCTGCCAGCGGCTTGCCAGCAAACTTGTCGCTTGCAGAGGGCAGCATGGAATACTACGAAATCCACAGGATAGCCGGCAGGGAATACTATCCGGTGATAGTCGGCGCAACCGAGGCAAAGATGATGAGGGAGGAAAAACTATTTTCAAAGACGGGCGACAGGCTCGAGGGATTCTTTGGGCAGGACGTGCTCATTGCCGGCGTGCTAAATACTTCTGGCACTCCTGCTGACATGGTGCACTTTACGCCATTGGCAGAAAGCGACCTGAATTAGAAAGGGAATTGCTTTCTTGCCCGCCCAAGGAAGCGGCCTGTCTTTTGCACCCGCACGACAAAATCGTCTGCGGCGTTTTCCTCAACATCCAAATGCTTCGATAAATTCTGGACTGGGATTGATGACGTCTGGCTGCAAAATAAGCGGGCGATAAAAGGCTTCGGGATGAATAAAATAGGGGAGTGATGGAATGGAACTGAACAATGTGTTTCTGGACAGGGCGATGGAATTCGCAGGCGAGGCGAAAAAAGACAAAACAACGGCAATCAAAACAAAACGGATTGTGGGCAGCTGGAACCTTGAGCCGGGCAACGTGCAGTTCTCCGCGGTGCTGGAGCACTCTTCGGGCAAGACACTGGTGGAAGCCGACGCGCCGCCGTTTCTTGGCGGCAACGGGCAGAAGCCAGATCCTGTGCAGTACTGCCTTTTCGGGCTTGCGGCCTGCTTTGCGCAGACCTTTGCTTCAGTGGCAGCAGAGAAAGGAGTAAAGCTCACCGGACTTTCGGTGGCTGCCGAAAACAAAGTCAATCTCTCCGCAGCACTCGGGCTGGGCAGCGAGCCGCCGATCGAGTCAGTGAAAATTTCGATTATCGCATCCGGAGCCGACAAATCAAAGCTTTCCGAAATAGAGGGGCTCGCGCGGGAAAGATGCCCGGGCGTTTACTGCCTGACGCATCCAATAAAACTTGAAACAGAACTGAAAACAGAATGAACATAAGGCGTTTTGAATGAAAATGCTGGGCTAGAGCCCCATCCCGTGCCTGATGAACTGCACGCCCCATGCAATTGTGACAAGCCCAAGCATGGTTGAAAGGAGCTGGAATGTCGTTTTGCCAAATACCGCAAGCAGCCGCTTTGATAGAAGCAGCAGCACAAATGAGGACAGGAGCACGGCGAGCGATGCAGTTGCCGTCAGAACCGGCCCATATGTGCCAGAAGTGATTATTGCCGTTGTTATCGCCGCCGGACCAGTGAGAAGCGGCGTGCCAATCAATGTCGCAACAGCCATCGCAGAGCGCGTGCCCTTTGTCACCTTGCCCTCTTCGCTCATGTTCTGCCCCAATGCCATCTTTATCCCAAGTATGCCAAGCAGAATGCCGCCTGCGACCTGGAAATTCCGAAGCTCAATGTTAAGCAGCCCAAGCACGCCCAGTCCAAAAAATATGAAAAGAAGCAGAGGCACTGCAGCAACAATTACTGCATAAAGCGCAGTCTTCCTTCTTTCCGCATCGGAAAAGTCAAACGTGAGCGATACGAATACCCCCAGGCTCACAAGCGGGTCTATGATGCCAAAGAAAAGCACGAACAGCTGCAGGAAAGGCTCAATAGGGTTCATATCACTCGGAAATCAAATCGGAGGGATTGTTTATAATGAGTCACTTTGGCGCATACTCGGGCGTTGCAAGCCAGCCAGGCGGCAGCAAGCGCCAGCCGCAAATTATTTTGGCTTAAACTTGAGAAAGAGCACTGCCGCAAGCGCAATTAATATTGCCGCAATCAGCACCTGCTTTTTTGCGAATATCGCGCCCAGCGAAACGAAATGCACTATTACTAGGAGTATTGCCGGGTATACCAGAAGCTGCAGCCGCTTCCAATTGGCGCCCATCACTTTTACTGCATAATCATTTGATGTTGCGGCCATGAGCACCAGTATCAGAAAC
>JAGVIA010000083.1 GCA_020056305.1 archaeon
TCGTTACTCTCATTCACGCTGCCCTCGAAATCAGCAGTTATCATTATCGTCTTTGTGCCAATTGATGTGCAATTTAGCGTGATGTTCTGCTCGTTGCGGGAGTTGCCATCGATTATCGGGATTGAGACATTGCGGTCGCTTGCCCACGTGTCTGGCCAGTTGCTGTATTGGCGGGGAGTCATTACTATCCCGCCGTCAAAATCAAGCCTTGTGATTGACGGGTTCGCAGTCGACGCGCTGCCATTGTTCCAAGTGAAAAGCGTGATGTTGAAAAGATAGCCTACGATGTGGTCAGGCGAACTTCCGTAATAGAATGCCCTGCCATACAAGTCAGGCTGCCCTTCCACGCAACGGAGGCTGTAATTCGCAGCATTGTCATCCTCATCCACCTCGCTTACGTTGTAAGTAGTATCAGCCGTAATTGTCAGGTTGAAAGTGCCAACCTGCCTGCAGTAGACTGCCGTGCTGTTAAGATAGCTGATAACGTATCCGCTTGCCGGGTCCACGCCCACGGGCGGCACACTGATGTTGGCAAAGCGCTCGCCAGCGAAATCAACTGTAGTGATGGATGAGTTTTCAGACCATTCAAAGTTCGTGAGGCGCGTGTGCACCGTGAAATTTATCGGGGTGTTCATCGGATAGCCCACATCAGGAGGCTCGGGATACACATCTGCAACCATATTCCTGCCGCTTGCGCACTCCACATTGTAGCTTTGGCGGTTGTTGCCCTCGTCGCTCTCATTGCTCTGGTTGTTGTAATCCGCAATCAGGGTGAGGGTGAAATTGCCGGCAGAAAGGCAGGCATAGGTGGCATACTGGTATGCGTTTACGGTGGCGCCGGGCGATAGCGCCGGAGTATTCATGGACTGCACCATCACATACCCGCCAGGGAACTCCGCCCTGGTAACTGTTGCAACTGCCGGCACATCCCCGATGTTTGTAACCTCAACTGGGAAATTGTTTCCCATCATTATGCCCCTGCTTGGGGTTGAGCGTATGCCAACAAACGCAGCGGGCGAGGAATTCACAACCAGGTCAGGCTCGCCGCACCATACGCTGTAGTTCTGCGAATTGTCATTCTCATCGCCTTCTTCCACTTCGCCGTTTGCATCTGCAGTGACATTGAGCTGCCAAAGCCCGCCCTGCAGGCAGTTTAGCGTGACATTTTGCCGGTAATAGGAATTGTTTGCAGGCACGGCAATGTCCTGCTCAAAGAAGTCTCCGAATGACACTCTTGTGACAGTAGGAATGCGCGGCGCTATGGTGTATGAGCGCGTTGCAACAGTCACATTGAATTCCTCATTCAACGGGTGTATTGGCGGGCTTTGCCATTGATACCATCCGCTTACCTCTGGGTGCATTTCCGGAAGATATGTGCAGTTGATGAAGTACTGCGCAGCGTTGTTTTCCTCATCCGATTCTTCAACGGCATCATCTATGTCCGCATATATTTCAAGGGCAATCGTTCCAGAATAGTCGCAGGTGAAGTTTACGATTTCAGTGTAATTTTCGCCTGCAGCAAGCATTGGCACTTCAATGTAATGGTTCTCATAGTAAAACACGGCATTCGTGCCTGACTCGCCTGCCGCAGAGCCCCCGCGGTTTTCTGTAGTTATGTGGATGCCAAACTCGAATCCCACATGGCGCTCCTGGCTGATTTCATCTGCAGGGACAAATATGGCAAGGTCCGGCTGCGACGCTCCGGCGCAATTCACTGCATATGACCAGAGGTTGTTGCTCTCGTTTGTTTCGTTTATCGTTTCGTACATGTCTGCCATGATTTCCAGAACTGTCACCCCGCCTTCTGTGCACTGCAGTTCGACAATGTTGCGATCGCCCAGGTCCGGCATTATTTCCGGCACTTCAAATTCCTGCGTTATGCCGTTGAATTGGACGCCGGTGACAGATGCGCCAGCAATCCCATACCCTAGGTTCCAGATGTCAAAGGTAATGTTGAACGGCTCGCCTACCATGTGCGCGCCTGCAAGTTCATCCTCATCATACGGGAAAGCGACGAGGTCTGGCAGGCTTTCATTTGTCACATTGATGCTCGTGTTGCAGTTTATGAGGTATGTTGCCACATTGCTCTCATTCGACTCATTCACAGTGCCGTTTGCATCTGCAAGAACAGTAAGTACGTACGTGCCAGAATCGACGCACATGAAGCCAGGCGGCGCGCCGTAATTGCCGCCAGGTGCAAGAGCAGGCACCACTATGCCTACGCGCTGCTCACTTGACATATTTTCCGGGTTCACAAACACTGCCGTCGTATATGATGCCCCTGCCGTTGCATTTCCTACGTTCTCCGTCTCCACAACCACGTTGAACGGAATGCCAATATCATGCGGCTGTGCAAATCCATTGTCAATTGCAAATGCAATAAGGTCAGGCATGCCGCTGACATTCTGCCCGCAAACATCGTCAGCATTGCAGAACCCGCTGCAGCATATTCCATCCTGCCCAAAGCAAACGCTCGCATCCGGGAGGCAGGCGTCGCATATGTTCTCGCCGCTCTCATCATCTGTTATGCACACGAGCCCTGAACAGCAATCTATCCCCCCGCCGCACCCCTCGTCAAACAGTGCGCATGCAAGGTCGCACTTGTTTTCAGAGTTGCAATACATAGGATTTCCAATGTCCTGGCAGCAGTCAATGTCAAATTCACAATCCCCGCCCTGCACCGTGCAGGTTATCGGCGTTAAGCACTGCCCCTCGATGCACGTGTATGCGCCGCAGCATTCCCTGCCCTGCCCTGTGCAGTTTTCGCCATAATCCAGGCAGGATTGGCACAATGTGTCACCTGCAAGTTCAGAGTATGCGCAAATTTGCTCAGAGGGCAGCTGGCAGCAGTCAGTGTCATCGCTGCACTGCTCAGAATTGCGAAGGCAGGCGCCGCATTCGTAGTTGTTGCATGTGAACCCATCGCAGCATTGGGCATCGCTTTCGCAGAACTGCCCGGAGCCAGAGCACGAGCACACGCCGTCGCAGACATTTGTGCAGCAGTCCGACGGGAATATGCAAGGCTCTCCTGACTGCCGGCAAAGCATGCCGCCGCAGAACACGGCGCAATTGTCATAATCCCCGTGGCATGAAGAGCTCACAAAGCAGCGCTGATGCTCGGACTCCCAATTTTCAGGGCAGCCCGATAGAGTCTCCTCACATACGGTTGTCGGCGAGCCGCGCAGGCAGAGGGGCTCGCAATAATCTGACGGGAACTCTGAACAGAAGCCAAAGCGGCAGTTCCCTGACAAGCACTCTGCATCAGAGGAGCAGGGGCCGATTCCAATCAGGCAGGACAATCCTTCAGTGCACATAAGCCCGCTGCAGCATGCCATGTTCTCGCATGACTGCCGCACTCCAGAGCAGGTCGGGTCGCCCGGGTCGGTTATGTCGCCAATTGGCTGCGTCCACTGCGTCCCATCATCATATATGAATTCCAATGAAAATTCATATGGTTCCCCATCGGAAGTTGCAGGCAGGTTCAGGTTCTGGATGACGCGTTTTTCACCAGGCTCAAATGGCATCGAGGCAAAAAAAGTGCGGTATCTCACGCCGTCCTTTGTCGCTATTATCTCTTCAAGCGTCTTTTTCTCAGGCGCGTTGTTCTGAAGCACAATGCTCGTTGTGAGCGAGCCTGCCTTTTTGCTAATTTCGGTTACTGAAAAAGGATTTCCTGCAGCCGCTGCGACCGTTCCCGAGGTCTGCGGCGCTGACATGGGGTAAAAAGAGAGCAATGCAACTGCCAGGACTGCGATGATCAGCACAACGCCAAGGACTACAAGATACTGCGTGCTGTTAGCCGCCATTGTCAAGGAGAACGAATAGAAAGTTTAAAAACAGATTAATCGATTTGCGAACTATATCCTCGTCTCTTTCACTTCCTTTGCCATCTGTTTCTGGTGCTCTTCGACTTTCCTTGCAATTTGGGGGTATTTCAGGCCAAGGATGCGCGCGGCAAGCAATCCGGCGTTCTTCGCATTCCCTATGCCTACTGTTGCGACAGGCACGCCGCCGGGCATCTGCACAATGGAAAGAAGCGAGTCTATTCCCTTTAGCGCCTTGGATTCAATCGGCACGCCAATCACCGGAAGCGGCGTGAGCGCGGCAGTGACTCCCGGCAGGTGCGCGGCTCCCCCTGCGCCTGCGATTATCACTTCAACCCCCCTCCTCTTCGCATCCTTCGCATACTCGTACAGCAAATCAGGCGCGCGGTGTGCGGATATCACTTTCATCTCGTTTGTTATGCCGAATTTAGAGAGCGCATCAGCCGCCTCCCTCATGCATTCAAGGTCTGACTTGCTGCCCATGATGATTGATACAAGCGGTTTTTTCCCATCCATCAAATCACCTATATCTATCTAGTTGGAAGCAATCTCTTTTTTCAGCTTCGCAAGCTCCTCGTGCATTTCCGGATGCCTTCTTAGCGGGTCAAGCCTGACTTTGACTTCAAGCTCTTCGATGCGCGCCCGTATGTTGCCTCTTGCGCGCGTGAGGTCCTTTTTGCTCATTGCCATAAAAACACCCCTTGCGGCTTCAGTCATAATTCGAATATGGATAAATAATACTAGCGCCCCATGCCATCCTTCGGCTCAATGCGCAGCAAATTCTGGAACGCCATCGCAAGCACGATCAAGTTGATTAGGTTGCCCATGAACGCCTCGCTTACTGCTGCGGCGCGCGCATATGCCCCAAGCGGCACCATGTCGCCATATCCTATGGTATAGTAGGTGGTGGCGCTAAGATAGAACACGTCGCGCTCAACATCCTTCTCCCCTCCGAGGCCTTGCATGTAATGTATGCCCGGGGGCTCGATTTGCGTGGCATTCACATAATAGAACAGCCCGTATGCCAATATCACTGACAGCGTGAGGAAAAGGTATTTGAAAATAAGCGAGCCGACGTTCTCCTGCTTTTCAAAGAGAAGGTCGGCAAAAAGAGTCAGCGCAAGGATCACTGTGCCAAGTATTGTCGCAAGCAGCACGATAAGGTTTCCAAAAAATAATGTAAGCATGTGCGGGAAGAACATGATGCTGGCAAGAAGCCCAAGCACTATTATGCGCGCAGCGTAGTATATGGCGCGGTGCTTCACGTGTTCGCTTGCCTGTCTGAGTATGTCACTTGCTGGATCATGGTGCATGCAGAACTATCTGGCTTGCGCTTTTTATTGCTTACCCAAACCAGTCATCTTATTTTCTCGAACATGTTGTGCTTGCGCACAACAATTCGCGAAATTGCTAGCGCAATTTCTCGAACCTGCAGCGCTTCCGCGCTGCAATTCTCGAAAATCCTAGCGGATTTTCTCGAACCTGCGGTGCATTGCACCGCAATTCGAAAAATGCGATTAATGCAATTTTTCGAACTTCCCAAGCTTTTTGTTTTTAACGCAGTTGTCCGGCTTGAAGCAGTGCCCGTTCATGGCGATGTACACGCCGTTTGGCAAGGATTTCACAAATCCTATTGCAACGCCTAAGTTGAATATTCCATCCGAGCTGCCAAATGTGTAAGGCCGCATTGCGCCGGTGAGAACGACTGTCTTGTCCTTAATATTTGCCGCCAAGAACTTTGCAGTCTCGACCATCGTGTCAGTGCCGTGCGTGATTATGATTTTACCGTCCTTGCAGCTCCTGCAATTGTCCAGTATTATCTTGCGCTCAGTTTCGGTCATGTCCAGGCTATCAATCATCATAAGCGTGCGCACCTCGAAATCAGTCTCGCACCGGGCCTGCCTGAGCATCTCAGAAACGTGCGAGTCCTTGAAGTAGAGCGTTCCGTTAAGCTCATTGTACTCCTTGTCAATGTGCATTTTGCTTGCGCAAAATGCATCAGACATCGCCGAAGGCGATGCTGAAAGTGCCGCCAGTTACGAAAATCCTAATCGCCATTCCATCACCTATGAGATAAGCTAAAGCGAATGCATTTCTTTTGCACTAATGTTATTTAACCTTGAGGGGCATATAGCAACGGGAGGTCTGTGGCTGCTGCAAAGCTTGCGCTGCCTATTTCATGGGTGGGGTATAATGAAAATCTCAAAACGCTCCGAAATCCTGGGAACTGAAACTGCTTTTGAAGTGCTTGCCGAAGTGAACAAGCTTCGCCGCGAAGGAAAAGATGTCATAAGCTTCTGCATCGGCCAGCCGGATTTTGACACACCCCGGCACATTAAGGATGCCGCAATCACCGCAATCAACGCGGGAAAAACAGGCTATACTGATTCCGCAGGCGTCATGTCTGTCCGCGAGTCGGTTGCAAAATACCTCTCGCAGACAAGAAAAATCGAAGTCAAGCCAGAGCACGTGGTCATTGCGAATGGCGCAAAGCAGTTCATAGGATATGCAGTTGCATGCACGACGGATCACGGCGCCGGCGACGAAGTCATATACCCAAACCCAGGCTATCCTATTTACGAGTCGCAGATTATCGCAAAGGGCGCGGTCCCTGTGCCGCTTCCGCTTTCAGAGGGAAAAGGCTTCAGCTTTGATATCGGCGAGCTTGAGCGCCGCATCACAAAGAACACCAGAATGCTCATCATAAACACCCCGCACAACCCGACCGGGGGCATCATAGGCGAGGATGATCTTGCGGCGGTCGCGGCGCTTGCAAAGAAGCACGACTTCTGGGTATATGCTGATGAGATTTACAATCGGATTGCGTATGAGCGGGAGTTTGCCAGCATCGCATCCATCGACGGCATGTACAAACGCACCATCATATCGGATGGCGCGTCAAAGACATATGCGATGACTGGCTGGCGCATAGGCTTTGCCGCAAACCCCACCCTTGCGCCGCACATGGCGCGCTGGGTGACAAATAACGAAAGCTGCGCAAATCACATGACCCAATATGCCCTCAAGCATGCGCTTGAAAGCCCGCAGGACGAGAGCCACAAAATGGTCGCAAGCTACCGCGAGAGGCGCGACATAATAGTCGGGCTGCTAAATGGTATTGATGGAGTGAAATGCCAAACCCCCGGAGGCGCGTTCTACGTTTTCCCAAACGTCACTGAAGCGGTATCGAAGCTTGGCATGAAGGATTCCGAGGAGCTGCGCAGGCATCTGCTTGCGCATGGCGTTGCAGTGCTCTCCGACATACACTTTGGCAAGCGCAATCCGGGCGATGAATCGCAGCACATCCGGCTGAGCTATGTCGCCTCCAAGGAGCACATAGTGGATGGATTGGGGCGCATGAAACGGGCAATAGAGACCAGCGGCAATGATGGGAAAGCTCCTGCTGCAAATGCGCAAGCCCAAGCATAAATGAAAACGAATCAATCTTACGGCGGTTTTTTTGTGAGTTTCATACACCCAAAATCAGATGTGGATCCCAAGGCAATAATCGGAAAGAACGTCTATGTCGCAGCATTTGCCGCAATACGCGCGGACGAAGGCATTGTGTCTGTTGGCGACTGCTCAAGCGTGCAGGAAAGTTGCGTGCTTCATGGCAAAAATGTGTCTGTTGGCAAGCGTGTCACAATCGGGCACGGCGCAATAGTGCACGGCTGCAAGGTCGGCGACAACGTGCTGGTTGGAATGAACGCGACGCTTCTAACAGGTTGCGAAATAGGCGAGTGGAGCATTGTTGCGGCAGGCGCAGTGGTCACTGAAAACATGAAAATCCCATCAAACAGCCTCGTTGCCGGCGTGCCTGCGAAAATATTGCGGCAGACTGATGAAAAAGACAAGCAGGCGATACGCGACGCGTGCGAAAACTACCTTGCAAAGCTTAGTTGCCTAGGCGCGGGAAACCCAATGCCTTCAGGCATTGGATGAAAGCGCCCCAGTCTTATTCTCAAAAGAAGATTTCTTGCCAGCAGGGGAA
>JAGVIA010000067.1 GCA_020056305.1 archaeon
CCTCTGTCTTTGTTTTTGGTCTGCCTCAAACTGGTCAAAATCAGAGGCGAAGGCGACCTTTAAGCTTGCAGTGTCAAAAGATGTTCGGAACTACTGCGGTTCCATCCGTTAAGCTAATTAAAGGGTTTGGCAGCCCAATAATATGGGGAGCAAATGGTGGACGTAATTCCTGCGATACTAGTGAAAAGTCGGGAGGAGTTCGAGTCGCGCATTGCGAGCATCCGCCCTGCCGCAAAAACGCTGCACATTGACATCATGGATGGGAAATTCGTCCCGAATGCCACGCTGCAGCCCAAGGATATGCCCCCAACAGGCAAATTTGCCGTTGAATACCATCTCATGGTGCAAAATCCGCTTGAGTATGTCAAGATGATTGGCAGGAAGGATGCGACTTATGAAATCCATGTGGAGGCGCTATCGGACATTGACGGCGCGATTTCGCAGATAAGGAAGATGGGCGCGAAAATAATACTTGCGATATCGCCGGACACGCCTGCCGAGAAAATCATGCCATACCTTAAGAAAATTGATGGCGTGCTGGTCATGTTTGTCTATCCTGGCTTTTCCGGGCAGAAGTACATTTCGGCGATGGAGGAAAAGGTGCGCGCCATTAGGAAAGCCGCGCCAAAATTGAGGATTGAGATTGACGGCGGGGTGGGCTTGCAGAATGCAAAGTCAGCGGTTGGCGCAGGGGCAAGTGTTCTAAATGTCGCCTCTGCAATATTTGCAGCCAAAAATCCTATTGCAGCAATTGAAGAAATCAAAAAAGAGGCCGGTGCGTAAGATGAAAATAACGCTAGAGAACGAACGCGACCTGAAGCTCATGGCAAACTCGATTCGCTCTGACATAATGGAGATGCTGGTTGAGGCAAAATCAGGGCACTCGGCAGGGCCGCTTGGATTGGCTGAAGTTTACACGGAACTTTTTTTCAGGGAAATGAATTATGACCCGAAAAACACGCACTTGGAGGGGAGGGACAGGTTTGTGCTCTCAAACGGGCATGTTGCGCCAGTCCTGTATGCCACGATGTCACGGGCGGGATTTTTCCCAAAAAGCGAAATTATGGGGCTTCGGAAGCTTGGGAGCAAATTGCAGGGGCACCCAAGCAAGAAATGGCTGCCAGGCATTGAGAATTCGTCAGGCCCGCTTGGGCAGGGGCTGTCCATTGCGTGCGGCATGGCGCTTGCAGGCAGGCTGGACAAGAAAACGTGGAGGGTTTATTGCGCCATGTCGGATGGCGAGCATGATGAGGGCGCCACATGGGAATCGATTCTTTTCGCGGCAAAATACAAGCTTGACAATCTTGTTGCAATAATGGACAGGAATTTCATACAAATCGATGGAAAAACCGAAGACATCATGCCCCTTGAGCCGCTTGGCAAGAAGTACGAGGCGTTTGGGTGGCACGTGATAAGCGTGGATGGGCATGATTTTGGGGCGCTTAGGCGCGCGCTTTCTGATGCGAGGGGCACAAAGGGGAAGCCGACAATGATTATTGCAAACACCGTGCCGGGAAAGGGCGTGTCTTTCATGGAGCATCTGTACGAGTGGCATGGCAAGCCGCCAAGCAAGGAGCAGGCACAGGCTGCGCTGTTGGAGCTTGCAAACGAAAGGGCGAAGATAGAGGCAAGAACAGATGCGAAAGGGAATGCAAGTGGCGGCGGGAAAGAAGCTGCTGCGCATCTGGATGCAGGCGCACGAAAGGGCGCTGCAGCGAAAAAAAGTTGATAATCATGAAATTGAACCCAAATATGCATTTGCTGGACCCGCTTGCGCCGGATTTGCCGCAGGTGCCAACGCGCGACGGGTTTGGCAAAACGGTTGTCGAGCTTGCGGAAAAGGACCTAAACGTTGTAGGGCTCACTGCGGATGTTGCTGAATCCGTGCGCATGCACTGGTTTGCGGAAAAATTCCCGGACAGGTTTTTCCAGTGCGGGGTTGCAGAGCAGAACATGGCAGGAGTGGCGGCAGGGCTCGCATATGCGGGAAAAATGCCATTCATTGCGGCTTATGGGGTTTTCTCGCCGGGCAGGAACTGGGACCAGATTCGGGTTGCACTCTGCTATGGGGATGCAAATGTGAAAATAGAGGGAAGCCACACCGGGCTTACGGTCGGGCCTGACGGGGCGACGCACCAGGCGCTTGAGGATATTGCGATAATGCGCGTGCTTCCGCACATGACAGTGTTTGCGCCTTGCGATGCAATGGAGGCAAGGAAAGCTACTATTGCCGCTGCGAAAATAAATGGGCCCGTTTACATACGCTGCTCCCGGGACAAGGCGCCGCAGTTCACAACTGAGAAAACTCCATTTGAGCCGGGAAAGGCTGCTATGCTGAAAGATGGGAAGGACTGCGCGGTTGTCGCATGCGGCGCAATGGTGCACGAGTCATTGCTTGCTGCTGCCGAGCTTGAAAAAAATGGCGTGGATGCTGCGGTTGTGAACATGCACACGCTATCTGATGTCGATGGCAAAACGCTTGAGGAGATTGCACGGAAAACGGGCAGGATAATTACAGTTGAGGAGCACCAGATTGTCGGCGGGCTTGGAAGCGCCGTGTGCGAGGCTCTCTCTGAGAAATATCCGGTTCCAGTCAAAAGGATAGGCATGAAAATGGAGTTTGGAGAGTCAGGCACTGCAAAGGAGCTGCTTGAAAAATATGGAATGAATGCGAAAAATATTGCAAAGGTTTGCAGGGAAATGATATCGGCGAAGAGGTGAGGGAATGAAATTCTTTTTGGACACGGCGGAAATTGACAAGATAAAAAAGTGGAATGACCTTGGCATGGTGGATGGCATCACCACCAACCCCTCCCTTATTGCAAAGGCTGGCAGGGACCATGAGCAGGCGATAAAGGAAATATGCAAAATGGTAAAGGGGCCTGTGAGCGTTGAGGGCGCAGGCACCACATCAGAGGAGATTGTGAAGGAGTCTGAGGAATTTGCCACATGGGGCAAGAACGTTGTTGCAAAAGTGCCGATGACTGTTGAGGGATTGAAAGCATGCATGGCACTTCGGAAGAAAGGCATTCCCGTGAATGTCACACTTGTGTTTTCGGCAGCGCAGGCAATTTTGGCTGCGAAAGCCGGGGCAACATATGTTTCGCCATTCATCGGAAGGCTGGATGACGTGGGCGAGTGCGGCATGGACTTGATTGAGGAGATCGTTCAGATTTATGCCAATTACGAGTTTGAGACGCAGGTGCTTGTGGCGTCTGTCCGAAGCCCCCTGCACGTGGTGGAAGCGGGATTGGCAGGCGCAAAGATAGTGACAATGCCCCCGGACGTTCTTGAGAAGATGTACAAGCACCCGTTCACGGATGCGGGCATGGAAAAATTCCTTGCGGATTACAAAGCATCGAAGAAGAGATGATTGGTGGCACGCATGAAAATTGGCAAGCTTGAACTGACAGCCAGCCATGTTTCTGCCAGCGTTTTTGCGTTAATTGTGTCATTCATCCTGGTTTCGATTTTAGGCGCGGCGCTTTTGGAAGGCATAGTGCCAGGGTATTTGCCAGCAGTGTTCTCACTTACGCTTGGGATCGTAGGCTTCATCATAGGAAAAAAGTTTTTCAATCTTGGGAAAAAGGACGTGCTTGGAATGGCAGTCGGGCTTGTTTTTTCCATGTGGGCCATCATGGCACTTATCTTGATTCCCGGCATACTGATGAAACCCTGGGCACCGCTTTTTATCGACTTTGGAATGTTGGTTTATGAGATTATTGCAGGGCCATTGATCCTAGGTTTTGGCTATTTGGTTGTCTTATACGCCATATTCTATTTTTTTGAGCCTGGCAGTAAAACGAAAAAGAAGTAGATAAAATGGTGGAATACGGCAAAAATCAGATGCTGCTTTTGCAAACGCTTACTTCTTTTGAGATGAAAGTGCTTCTTGAATGCGCAAAAATACCAAGAGGCCGGGTGTGCACATATGCTCAGGTTGCAGCCGCAATCGGAAAGCCGCATGCGGCGCGCGCTGTCGGGAATGCGCTTGCAAAAAACCAGCTTGCGCCAATCATCCCGTGCCACAGGGTAATCAGAAGTGATGGGAAAATTGGGAATTACAGCGGGAAGGGCGGAGCTGCTGCGAAAAGGAAAATGCTCGAAAGTGAAGGTGCAGGAATTTTGCAGCATGCCAAAGTGGGCAATTAGCATAGCGTTCATGCCCAGTAGAAGCTTTTTTTAGCAGGAATGCCCAAATATCATCCGTGGAAGTTGAAAAGGCGTTCAAATCTGTGTGCAGGGTGCTTTTTGGCAGGGAGATTGGAGACTTATCGAACTTTGAACCATATCTTTTGGAAATGATGTTCCCATACCGCACAGTGAAATCCGCAGTGTCTGGAAAAGACGTGATGGTTTCTCTTTCCCTTTATCCGCACGATGCAAAATTCATTTCGCAGGACGAGATTGAAAAGGCGAAGTTTGCGCCGCTGAATATAAATGAAATAAAGGACGTGGATTCGCTTTTCGAGGCAGTTTATGAGCGCGAAATATACTGCGGAAACAGGCTTTTCGGGAAAAACAGCAATGTGCAAAAAGTTGACAATTGCGTGGACTGCGTGGATGTTCATTTCGGTCACAACGTGTTCAACGTGAAATACGGGGCGTATTTGTCGTATTTGCGCGAGAGCGAGAACGTTTTTGGCGTAAGCGCGTTCCCCGGCTCGAACATCGCGATGCGCTGCTGCGATGGCGTGGGGCTGAACAGGTGCTTTGAGTGCTATTACTCAACCAAGCTTGCGGACACTTATTACGCGTTCAACTGCATCGGATGCGCAAACTGCATGTTCGCATTTGGGCTGCGCGGAAAAAGATATCTTATTGGGAACCTGCAGCTGGAAAAAGGCAAGTATCTTGAGCTTCGGGAAAAGCTTGTTGCAGAGATGGCAGAAGAGCTTGCGAAGAACAAGAGGCTGTTCTCTATTGTGGACCTTGCGGAAAATGAAAAAGAGAGAGGCAACCGTGAAGAAGAAATCATAATGCCAGACGCGCCCGTGCCTGCGCGCGTAGAGGAGGCATTTGAAAATGCAAGCAATGTTGTGCTTGGAAAAAAGCTCGCGCCGCTTAAAAAATATGGGGAATGGCTTTTGCATAATGCTCTCAAGACAAAGAAAGTGAAGGGCGCGTTTGGGAAGCCAGTTTACAAAGTCGTCGGACTGCCCATAATTGAGCGCGTGCCTGCAAGAAGGCTTGTCGGGCTCTCGGAGATTGGAAAGGCGGCAGAGAGCAAAATTGCACTTGGGGAAGGGGAGAAACCTGGCCTGCGGGAGATTACAGAACGGGTTTCAAAAATTGCGCTTTTTTGCGAGGAGTTCGTAGATGGGCAGAATGAGAAGTGCGTGGACACGATGTCGATATTCACAGGCGCGCACACTTACAAACTCTGGGATGTGACAAACTCCAGCTATGCGGCATATTCTTCAGGCGTGATAAATTCGCAGTATGTCTTTGGGGGCTATTTGCGCATTTTGAACTCGGAGTTTTGCATAAACTGCTATGATTCCACGAATTTGAAGAGATGCTTTGAAGTGGACGGCTCTTATTCGACGAGGGATTCTTACCTGTGCCACGATTGTGAGAACATTTCTGACTGCATATTGTGCTTCAATTCAAAAAATCTCAAGTATGCTGTCGGGAATACTGAAGTTGGCAAGGATGAGTATTCGCGCGTAAAGAAAATGCTTCTCGATGGAATAACGGGCGAGCTGGAAAAAAATGGAAAAACTGACATTGGGATATTTTCGCTTCTGGGAAAAAAGCGCAAAAACACGCGCAGATAGCCTTCCCCACAACCTTTAAATACAAGGAAATCCACATTTTACCAAGTCTCGTGGCGGGTGCGATATTAAAAATTTGTGGGAACAATAATGCGCACCGACTTACGAGGTGTTACTTATGGGGCTTAGGCCAGCTAGAACTTGCAGGGATTTGGGAAAACAGGCGTGGGCGAGGTATTCGAAGAGCAAGCCGAAACAGTCGTTTGTGAAGGCGATGCCGCACTTGTCGCTTTTGGTCTACCAGATGGGACTGAAGTCGCAGAATTATGAGGTGTCTCAATCGCTTGTGGCAAAGCAGGACATACAGCTTCGCGACAATGCGCTTGAAAGCGCAAGGCAGGCTGCAAACAAGTACCTTGAGAAAATCCTGATAAATGCCTATTATTTCCGCGTGCTTGTTTACCCGCACAACGTTATACGGGAGAACAAGATGGTTGCAGGTGCTGGTGCCGACCGTATTCAGAAGGGCATGCGCAAATCATTTGGCAGGGCAACGGACCGCGCAGCCCGCATCAACGAGGGGCAGGCGATATTTTACATTGAGGCAAGCAAGGCAAACCGGCCCCATATAATTGAGGCTTACAGGCGCGCGCGCTCAAAGCTCTCAGGCGCTTTTGCAATTGTTGAGAAGGACCTTATGAAAGGCGGAGGCTAAGCGATATGGATGAGTTCCTGATAAGCACCGACGTCGACAAAATCATCCGCGAACTCCGGGCGGTCGGCTCAAGCGGGCTCGAATTCCGGGAACTCCGCGCCGCAACCGGCCTAGATTCGGATGGGCTTGCCAAATGGCTCGCCGTGCTTGAGGAACAGGGCTCTGTGCAGATTGAACACCATCTAACAAAGCAAATCTGCTACTGGACAGGTGAGAGGGCTGCCGAGAGAGAAGAGGAAGCGACAGGCGCTCGCGAAGGGAGATCTACTGCTTTTGAGAAATTACGCGCGCCGCCAGAGGATGAGATTGCGCTTACCTCAAAGCCTGCACAAGAGGAAATCGAGGAAGACGCTGATGAGCTGCAAAAACGCATCTTCGAGCTTGAGCGGACATTGAAAGAAGAGGGCGTCGATGTTGAAGCGGAAGAGAGCAAGCTTGCAAAAGATGTAGAGGAGCAGCTAAATGCAGAGGAAGAAGATAGCGAAGCCGTATCAGAAAGGAGGGAAGCACAAAACATTTCGCGCAAGGGCGATTACAAAAAGAAAGAGCAGATTGCGCCTGAGGAAGTGGAGCAGGTTGAGAAAATACTAAATGCGAAAAACGAGGATGCAATGGAAGAAGAGGAAGGCGGAAAGGAAAGAGAAGCTGAAATGGGAGAAAGCAGGCCAAAATTCGAGGATGAAAAAGAAGAAGCATTTTCTGCAAAAGAAATTGGCGGAGAGGATGAAGATGCTGCCGAAGTTGAGCAAGAGCGCCCATCTCCGGTTTCAAGACTCGCAACAATCCGCCCGAAAAAGGTTTCGATGGAAAAATCCGCAGGGGATTTTTCCAGCAGCCGTAACAAAGTTACGGCTCCAAGAATAAAAATACCGAAGGCAAAGCCTATTGACGTTTCTGAGTATATTGTGGATATGGAGGAAGCAACGCCCAAGATGCGCCCTGACCATTTCCAGGGCAAGCTGACATCGCACCTTGCGGCAATCTCAGAACAGATGGACAAGATTGGGAAGCTGAAATTGGAAAAGGAGAAGCTGCTTAGGGAAGTTTATTCGCCCCTTGAGCAGAAGCTTGAGAGCGAAATCGACGTCATATCAAGCCGCATAATGGAGCGCGAACGCATCATTTTGAAGCTGCGCGAGGCAGTTGCCGCGCTTCCCGACAAGGCGGCGTCCCTTGAGGCGGGGTATTCCAAGATGAGGAAGCTTGGGCAGCAGGCGCAGGAGCAGTATGACCAGACTGACACGCTTTTGGAGGAGTCGCTTTCCGGCCTTGCAGATGCAAAGGAGAAGCTTGGCGAGGAGGCGGAGCAAGTAAGGCAGCAAATAACCTCGCAGCAGGTGAGGGTTGAGGAGCTTGAGAAGGGAATGAAATCGGTTGCAGTGCAAAAAGACGCGCTTGTGGCGGCGGTTGATTCTGCGCATGAGCTTATCATGCAGGAGAGCGCAATGCTGCGAAAGGCGCAGGGGGCAGTTGAGAAGCTGTCTGAGCTTCAAACTGGGATTAACGGCGAAGTCAAAGGCTTGCAGCGGAACATGGCAGGCCAGAACCGCATACTTGAGGAGATGGAAAAGCAGCTTACAACGCTTGCCGAAATCGAGCGCTGGGTGGATGAGAACCGCAAGGAGTATGCAGGAATGATTTCACAGGTTGAGGATTACGCAGGAGAGGCAGATCGGGAATATTTGTCATTGCGCGAGGAGGTCGAGGCGAACTTTGTGCGAAGGTATCTTCGCGAGCTCCGGGTCTCCACTGACAATTACCAGTTTGAGATTGAGCACGCACAGGAGCGTGAGGCGGGCATTGATGAGAGGATTGCAAAGTCAAAGGAGAAGCTTGGGTCCATGATTGCGGAAGGGAAGAAGATTTCTTATCTTTATGAGATGCAGGCGCGCGAAGAGTCGAAAAGCCACCTTGAGCAGATGAAGGAGCACGAGTCGCAGATGCTTGCAATCCGCGCAAAGGGAGAGGAGCGGTCTGCTGTGCAGGAAATCATTGGCGGCATAATTGCAAAGAATGAGGCTGCGGTTGGCAGAATTGAGAGGGAAGAGGGGGCGGTGCTTGCTCCGAGGAAGAAAAAACCAAGAATGCGGGCGAAAGTGAAGATGAAAATGAAATTTATGAAGAAAGGAAAAGCTGCCAAAGCGAAGAAGACGGCAAAGGCGAAAAAGAAGGGGAAGAAAAAATAGGTGACTATGATGGCGGATATGGCACAAGTAAATGGTAACGCCGTAAGAATTTTTGTTGCGAGCGTTAATGGGAGCTTGAAAGCGATTGATGCAAGAAAGGCGCATCAGTTATGTTGCAGTGGCACAATATATAAGAGCGCAAAAAGCTTCGCAACTGCTCTTCTGTATATGCCATCGAGAAATTCAAAGAGTACAAATGCATTTGCCCGTGCCCAGAATGCCGGGGAGATGCTTGCAGATATAGGGGCTTACCCACTTGACATTTCTCCAATAGTAAATGGGGCTGGGATAAATGACGGTGACGTGATTGTTGTTGAGAAAAAGGATGTTACTGCCAGCCAGCCGCTTGGGAAGAGGGTTACGGTTGTCGCACAGGTTTTTGATGGAGACTCGCAGCTAAAGATCGCACAGACAGGCGGACGGGCAATTCTGATGGAGAACCTGATAGACTTTAAAGACGTTGAAGTGCTTGTAGGGCGGTAAGAAGCGTGCGCATTATTGGCAACGGATCGCAGATGCTGTTGCCAAATTTTGGAAAATACTGCAAAGCATTTTCCAAATGTAGAAAAATCTTCTTTTCTAAACATTTAGCATGAAAGGCATGAAATGGATTGCGCTTCTGCTTCTTGTCACCATGATTTGGGGCAGCACTTTCTCGCTTGTTAAGGAGAATTTGAAGGTGTTTGGGACGTTTGCGCAGCTTGCAATGAGGTTTCTGCTTGCTGCCATAGTGCTTTTTGCAATAGTGAAATGGGGCAGGAGGAAAATTGGCGCGCAGGATGTGAAAAGCGGTGCGATACTGGGCTTCCTTTTGTTCTTAGGGTATGCGCCGCAGACCTTCGGGCTCAATTACACAAGCGCGACAAATAGCGCGTTTATCACCGGGCTTTTCGTCATTCTGGTGCCGATTTTGTCCATCTTCTTTTTTGCAAAGGCGCCGGAGCGAAAGATTTGGGTGGCGTCATTGCTTGCTGTTTGCGGGCTTTTCCTGCTTACTGGCACAAGCGGGAACTGGAATATCGGTGATGCGATGACGCTCCTTACTGCGCTCGGGTTTGCGCTGCACATCATATACACGGGTAAGATCGCTGGAAAGTGCGATCCATATGTCGTGCTTGCGGTGCAGTTTTTGGCAAGCGGGATTTTGTCATTTGCATTCATGCTTGCACTCGGGCAGGTGCCGGCAGAATATCCGATAGGCGCGGTCGGAATTGTCGTATTCCTTGCGGTTTTTGCAACCGCATTTGCGCAATGGGTGCAGATTGAAGCGCAAAAATTCATTTCGGCGCCAAGGATTGCGCTTATTTTCATAGGCGAGCCGGTCTTTGCGATGCTGACTGCGGTTGTTTTCTTTGGTGAGGGGGTTGGGGCAGTGCAGATGGCTGGCGCTGGGCTCATATTATTGGGCATGTTTATTGCAGAATACGAAAAAATCAGGCTTTAGCTGCGCGCATCTGGCGGCTTTGGGCACGCGCTTTGTCAACAACTGCGGGCTGAAGCCCGCAGCTTGTCGGCCACGAGGCTTCAGGCGGGACCGACTTGTCGGCGAACCGACAAGTGGTCCATTTTTCGGCGAAGCCAAAAAATCGGAGCCGACAAGCTTGTGTTTCGGGTGCGCTCCTCCGCGGGCTAAAGCCCACGGCTCCGATTCGTCGCCGCAGCGACGAATGGACCACTCGTTCTGGGGAACGAGTCGGTCCCGCGCACACGCAGTTGTTGTGGGCTTGCGGCATGTTGCAATATCGGCACACGTCGAAGGGAAACGGGCGAGCCCTTATAAACTTATACGCAAAAATGTAATTGTTGCTTATTCTTCCCAGTGATTTCACTTGTACTAGGCGGGCGGGAGTAAGTTTGGCGACTGGAATTTTGCGCGTTCATTTCATTCTATATTCATTGAATCGTAAACTGCGTTTACGATTGCTGAAAAAATCGGTGGATTTTTTCATTCACCAAAGAGGTGGAGCGTATGGACAAGGACATGTTTTTGGAAGAAAAGGCAAAGCAGATCAAGACCGGCACTACTACGGTAGGCCTCGTGTGCACCGATGGCATCATCATGGCATCCGACAGGCGCGCGACAATGGGATACTTTATCGCGAGCAAGGACGTGCAGAAGATATTCCAGATTGACGAGCACTTGAGCATGACTGTCGCTGGCAGTGTTGCCGATGCGCAGGCAGTGGTGCGGCTCATGCAGGCGGAAGTCAAGCTCTACAGATTTCGGCACGGGCACAACATCACGCCAAAGGCGGCAACCACGCTTCTGTCAAACATAATGTTCCAGTACAAGTTCTACCCGTTCTACGTCCAGCTGCTTCTTGGCGGCGTCGGGGGGGAGAGGGGCGGCGAGATTTACAGCCTTGACCCGCTTGGCGGCGTCACTGACGAGAAGTATGTCTCCACCGGAAGCGGCTCGCCAATGGCATACGGCTATCTTGAGGATGCATATGTCAAGGACGGCACTGTGAAGGACAATCTGCATGTGGCTGCTCGCGCGATTGCAACTGCGATGAAGCGCGATTCGGCAACAGGCGAGTTTGTGGACCTTGTCACAGTGACAAAGGCGGGCTTTAGGCGCCATGAGAGGGCGGAAGTTGAGAAACTGCTTGCAAAGTGATGCGTTTCTTTTCATGAAAAAATCCAAAAAGGATTTTTTCAGCATTGTAAATGAGATCGGCATCGAGCTACGCTCGATGACTGATGCATTTTGCGAAGCAAAATGCACATGCGGAGCATCGAATTTACAATACAATAAATAACAGAGGCGAATAATTTGGACTTGAAGGAGATTGAAAAGAAGGTAGCAGAGCTAGTGCCATCGGATTGCGGGGTGACGAAAGTCGAATCCGAAGGGCTGGACATCGTGATTTACGTAAAGGACATCAGGTCATTCTACTCAAACGACCAGCTTATCAGAAGGATTGCAGGCGCGCTGAGGAAAAGGGTGCTTATTCGGAGCGACCCGTCATCGCTGCTTCCTGCCGAGGAGTCCATGGCTGCCATAAAGGAAGTGGTGCCGCCAGAGGCAGGCGTCTCAAACATACGCTTCAATGCGGAATTCTGCGAAGTGAACATCGAGGCGCTAAAGCCCGGCCTTGTGATTGGCAAGGGAGGCTTTACGCTCAAATCCATAATACAGAAAACTGGGTGGGCGCCAGTAGTGCAGAGGACGCCCACGATGGAGTCCTCAACCATACGGGGAATACGCTCGTCAATGCTCAAAGAGGCTGCAACAAGAAAGAAGTTCCTCCTCTCGCTTGGCAGGAAGATATGCGCGGCAAACGGGCAGAAGAGCGACTGGGTGAAGGTGACCGCCCTTGGCGGCTTTAAGGAGGTCGGAAGAAGCTGCACGCTTTTGCAGACGCCGAACAGCAAGGTGCTGATTGATTGCGGCATAAACGCGGAAACATATGAGCCCACCAAGGCATATCCGTATTTGAATGCCATGAACCTTGAGCCTGAGCAGCTGGATGCAGTCATCGTGACGCATGCGCACCTGGACCATTGCGGATTTGTGCCATATCTCTTTGCATACGGGTTTGACGGGCCGGTGTACTGCACGCCGCCGACAAGGGATTTGATGGTGCTGCTGCAAATGGATTACATAAACATCGCAAGCAAGAGCAGTGAATCAAACCCGCCTTATACGATAAAGGACATACAAAAGGAGCTTGCGCACACGATCACGTTTGACTATCAGGAAGTGATGGACATCACGCCCGAAATCAAGCTCACGTTCTATAATGCCGGGCATATTTTGGGAAGCGCGATGGTGCACCTGCATATTGGAGAGGGATTGCACAACCTCGTGTTTTCCGGGGACGTGAAATACGGATTTACAAAGCTGTTCGACCAGGCAAACTGCATTTTCCCAAGGATGGAAACGATGTTCCTGGAGAGCACGTACGGGGGCAGGGCGGATATCATGCCAAACCGGTACGAGAGCGACAAGAAGCTGTGCGACTACATACAAAAGGCGATGTCTCGCGGGGGCAAGGTGCTGGTGCCAGTGTTCTCAGTCGGCCGCAGCCAGGAAATCATGCTAGTGCTGGAAGAAGTTGCAAAGAAGGATCCAAACTTCAGGTATCCGGTTTACATTGACGGCATGGTGCTTGAGGCATCTGCGATACACACCGCATATCCGGAATATTTGAGGCACAGCATACAGAGGAGAATATTGTCAAATGACAGCCCGTTTGAGTCCGAGATATTCGAGCCGGTGAAGGGGAGCAGGGAGGAGATAGTGAACAGCTCTGACCCGTGCATCATACTTGCGCCATCCGGCATGATGACAGGCGGGCCGGTCGTGGAGTATTTCAGGCTCATGGCAGAGGACCCGAAAAACATGCTTGTGTTCGTGGGGTATCAGAGCACGCTTTCGTTTGGAAGGAAGCTGCAGCGGGGCATGAAAGAGATACCGATGAGCGGGCAGGATGGAAGGTCAATTACGGTTAAGATAAACATGGAAGTTGAGACTGCAGAGGGCTTTTCCGGGCATTCGGACCGGCACCAGCTCATGAACCTGATTAGGAATTTGAGGCCGCAGCCTGAGCAGATTTTCACCAATCACGGGGACGAGGGCAAGTGCGAGGATTTGAGCAAGAGCATTGCAAAGTTCACGAGGATTGAGTCGAGGGCGCCGCTGAATTTGGATGCGATTCGGCTTAAGTAGGCTGATTTTTCAGGCGGACCGACTTGTGCCGGGCACAAGTGGTCCATTTTTCCTTTCAGGAAAAATTGGACGGTCTGAGTAGAATTCATTAGCCTGACCACCTTTTGGGGGTCAGGCAATCACCTAACCTGCCGTATTTTGATTAGGCAACTGACTATAGCAAACCCGGCATAGCAGCACAAGTTCCATGTCGAAAAACTTTCCGGGTTTGCTATATGCTTGTCCGCGAAACTTTCGCGGACTGCTATAAACGCCCCGAGCCTGTTTGCAGTTGATTTGTTTCTTGCCTCCATAAAGGCAAGAAACTGGCTTTTTGTTGCCTTTGTAAAGGTAAGAGTCATAAACTCAACCTGCAGTGCCCATGCCGGCTTTTGTTGCAAAAGTATTTAAATATTAACATTTAGTTAATACTTCATGAAAGTTGCAACTAGGCTCAGGGAGTATGTGAAAAAGGCTGGATTTGTCGAATTCAAGGTATTGGACAGCCTAGGGCTTACTTCCTCAAATTCGCTGCGCGTCACATTGAACAGGCTTGTGAAAGCGGGCGAGTTTTACAATCCTGCCAGGGGAATTTATGTTTCCAAGGATGCCGATCCTTTTATGATTGCAACAGTGCTCAAGCCCGGCTACCTGTCGCTTGGAACCGCGCTTTACCTGCACCATTTGATCGAGGAGTATCCATTTACTGTCTTTGTGGCTTGCGGCGGCAGGGGCTCTTTCCGCCTGGGGGAGCACGAACTGCGCTATTTTAAGGCAAAAAGCTACCTTGGCGCGATTGAAAAGCCCTACAAGATGGCATCGGTTGAGAAGGCGATTTTTGACTGCTTGCTTCATGCAGATCTAGTAGGTTATGCAAAAATCGCAAAGGCGCTGCATGGCTCGGAAATCTCGGCAAAGGCGTTCCTTGCCTTGAGCAGGGGCGAGGATAGCGCGTTCTTCCAGCGGCTCGGCTATATTTTATCGCTTCTGCCAAAGCTGGACAAGGAAAAGCAGAAGCTTTTGGGGCACTGCAGGAAGAAGGTCCGCGCCAACGCTTACCTGCAAGGCAGAAGGAAGGGAAAGCATGTTCCTGATTGGAAGCTGATTGACAACGTAGGGGAAAAGGTGATTCTTTCATGGTGGCAACAATAGCGTTTGGCCCTGACGAGATAAGGGAATACGCGGCAAAGGCAGGGCTTGGGTTCCAGTTCGTGGCAAAGGAAGCCTTCCTATTTGAGATGATGGAGTTATTCGCCGAAAAGGAATTCGTGCTCAAGGGCGGCACTGCGATTAACAAGGGCTATCTTCCAGGCCATCAGCGCTTTTCAGAGGATTTGGACTATGACACAGGCTACAAGAAGCAAGAGGTGGAAGCGTTCGTGCGCTCGCTTGGCTGGAGAATCAAAAGGGAGTTTTTCACAAAGCACTCGATCGGCTTCACGCTGGCGTACACATTCAATGGGATTGAGGACGCCCTCAAGGCAGAAGTTTCATTCGGATTGAAAGGCAGCCATGAGAAGAGAAAGGCAGTGTCCGACTTCCTGCCCGTATCGAAGCGGGTGGAGATGTACACATTCCGGGAGCTGAACAGGCAAAAGGAGGAAGCGATATTGGAACGGAAGGAATGGAAAGACCTGTACGACCTTTACTGGATGAGCGAGGTAAACCCAAAGGAATTCAAAATCAGGGATATGAAATCGTTTGGGGAAGCGTTGGAAAAGCTCCAGGTGCCAAAAACCGCAAACGCATACATCCCAAGCGCGAAAAGGCCCAATTGGGAAGAGGCAAAGGAGAAGATGAAAAATTTCAGCAGAAATTTTTCAGCATTGGAATAGAAATTCCAATATAATGAAGAGATACGCGGCGGATGGATAACTGGGGCACACCTCATTTCCGCGGAAACGCGCTGTCTTTCGAGCGTCTGGCTGAGCAATGCTCCCCAAGCTGACGGACGGCTAGACCCTGAACAGCTTTCTTATGTACTGCACAGCGCCGCGCACAAAATAGTTGAGCTGTAGGCGGAAGAAGAACACTGTTCCGATTATGATGATGAGGAATAGGACTGTCAATACTAGTATCATATTGTCGCGCAGCGCCCGTTCCTGCTGCTCCTTTATCGCAGTCTCGTTGCGCTCGATTGGGATCTCGCCTGGACCGGCACCGGCTATTATGAGATCCTTTGAGACGCTCACGGTGTCATAGGGGTTGGAGGCGAACACTGTGAGCTTTCCGGATCCCGTTGCGCAGAAATCGCCTGAGAAAGTGCGGGAGTCTGTTGGGTTGAAGCTCACAGGCTTTTGCTTGTCGCCGCCGCTGTAAAGTCCGTATACTGAGATTTTTTCATCGCGGGGGTCGGTCACCAGGACCCGGACCGCAAAGCAGTTGTCATTTTGGGTGATTTCGACATTGGTGATGTTGAGAAGCGTCGGAATTTGCACTATCTGAGTGATGTCCGTGGTTACAGGTATGTCTTGCGTGAAGAGGTAGCCGCTATATGTGAATGCTATTGTGATTGGCGATGCCTTTATTCCCACAATGGAAATTTTTCCAGTGCTGTCCGTGCTTATGTTTTTTTCCTTAAGGTTCGGGATTTTGTACGTGACCTCAAGCCCCTTTATCGGCACTTTTTTCTGGTCGAGAATCTGCAGGTTGAGCTTGAAGCCCGCTCCGGGGGTTGGGGGCGCGGGCGGCACGGGCGGTGCAAAGGACGCATCAAGGCGCGCAAGCAGGAAGTTCCCCTCCGCAGTGCGCTGCACGTCAGGGTTGCCAAGCGTGGTTTCAACCCCGCTTTTTGAGACGTAGAATTCAACATCTGATGGCTGGGGGAGGGTGAAGTATGCAACGCCGTCATCGCCAGTAGCCTGCGCGAACTGGAAGGGTTTTCTGAGAACCACCTTTGCTCCGGATACTGCGCGGCCGTCCTTGTCCACAACTGTCACTTTGTATACTGCAAACGTGCCGCTTATTGTGAACGTGTGCTGTGCGCTTGAGTCCTGCCCGGATACCGCGGTGCCGTTTTTTTTCTGCTCTTCAAAGAATTGGGATGATGCGCTTATCGCATATGCAGTAATGTCATTGGGCGGGAGTACCTGGTTTGAAAGTGACAGGATTGCTTTTCCGTCGCGTCCGGTGTAGCTTTCAGCATAGCCGTCTGTGTCCGACGGGCCGCGGTTCTGGAAAACCGCCATGATTTTTATGTTTGGAAGCGGGCTGCCCGAGGAATCCTTCACTTCCACCACTGCCGTATGCGTCCAGAGGGGGAATGCAAGCTGGGCAAGCAACAATATTGCTAGCAGAAGCGCTTTTCGCATGCCTATGGGAGGGGAAAATGAGGTTTAAATTGTTTGCTCTGGGACGCATGCGGGTTTATTTATTCCATAGCCCCAGTCTTTTGCGCCAAAAAACATTATCATTAATATATGTGGTGGCATCGAATATACTAATACGGTATAATGCGGTGGAACGATGAAGGCACGCGAGATACACTTATACTCTGAAAAGATAAAGGAGGACGACTTGCGCAACCTCTTCAATACCATACTTAGGTCAAGGCTCCCGCTGTTCGGGCTGATTGACTTCTCGGATTTCTTCTCGTTCAATTTCGTAAAGCTCATTGCAAACCGCAAGAATAACACCATAAAGCTCTATGTCAAGGAAAAAAAGGACCTCAAAAACCTCTCCGCACTCGTGTTCCCGTTTAGGCTCTCCGAAGTGATGGAGTTTGAGGAGGCGAAGGGCGGCTTTGGCATCCCGCCCAAATTTTTCATCCTGAGGGGCAGGAACGATTTCATGGATTTCATGATGAAGGAGAATATCATCGAAATACACATGGTAATGAGCAGGGTGCTTGGCACGAACTACGGCATAGGCTCCGCGACGGATGAGCATGGGAGAAAAAGCCTGCTGTTCATCCCAACTCCGACAAAGTTCTTCCTAATCGACCTTGAGAAAAACCCGTCCATTTACATTGAGCTGCTCGAGCCCATCCCAAAGAAGATGTCCACCACGTCAAAATTCCCGGTATTCGAGGACCCGGGCCTGACCCTTGGCGTGGACAACTACGACCCGTTCCAGCACACCATGGTGGTCGGCGCGTCAGGCACGGGGAAGAGCAAGGCGCTTTACGTGCTCCTTCGCGCGCTTGAGGATTACAAGAAAGACGATGTCAGGATGCTCATTGTCGACCCGCATGGAGAGTTTTTGCGCATGTACCCGCATGCAAAGGCGGTGAATTTCGTTGACAATTATGTCGAGCCCCTTGACATGGGCGGGCAGCGCACGCCCCTAATGACGCAGCTTATCGCGCAGCTCATCACCACCACGATTGGGCAGGAGAACAAATATTCCGAGCGCGTGCTATTCTACGCGGTGCATTTGCTCACGTCAATTGACAAGCTGGATTTGGAGAACATCAGCCTGCTTCTCACAGACTCGTCGACGCGCGCGGAATTCATAAGCACATCTGACAATGACGAGGTGAAAAGGTTCTTTGACGAGGAGTTCAATGACATTTACATCCACCATTTCAATGATGCGATTTTGCCCATATTGAATTTCGTGGGGGAATACAAGCTGTACCTTGGGAAGGAGATGAAGCAGGAGGGCCTGGTTGATTTGCTCAAAAAGAACAGGGTAGTGGTTGTATCTTTTGACCCGCACTTCTTCGGCAAGCGGATGATTTCTTTCCTTGCAGGCGCAATCATAAACCAGATGTACATACTTGCCATAACTGGGCAGCTACAGGACAAACCCACGGTGCTTGCCGTGGATGAGTTTTCGCGTGTGGAGACCAAGATTGCAAGGGATATTTTGATTGAGACGAGGAAATTCAATTTGTATTTCTACATGTCTATTCAGTACCTCAATCAGCTGTCAAAGGAAGTGTATGACAGCGTGATTGGCAATGTGAGAAACATTGTCGCATTCAAATTGAGCAGGCAGGATGCGACATCGGTGTCCTCGATAATGGAAATCAAAATTGAAGAGTTCTTCAAGAAAAACAGGACGCAGACAGAGCTTGAGGAATCCAAAAAGGAGATGTTCGTGCGCCTGAACCAGCGCGAGTGCATTGTGAGATTGTTTGATGGCAAGACTTACATGATACCGATGAAGGTAAGGGTTGTTGATGCTGCAAAGTGGGGCTGGAACAAGTCTATGGAAGTGAAAGAGACCGGGGAGGTCGAACAGAATGAGGCGGACCCCGATAACCCTGGCGCGCAGGGAAGCGGCAGCAGGCCGCCGTGGGTTGCGCCTGAAGAGAAGAAGGCGGCGCAGGCGGAGAAGCAGGAGAATGCAACAGGCGGGAATGAGAAGGCGCAAGGCACAGGAGATGAAACCGATTATGCGGCATCTGAAGATTCCAGGGAAACAGGCGATGAAAAAACCGCGTTCCACGGATATGGCGGGTTTGGGGAAGGGCCTGAGCCGCTTATGAAATCTGGCGGGAAAAGCAAGGAAGAAAAAGAAGATGAGGCTGGCAAGGAAGAAGAGGGAAAGGATGATAGCGAAATGGAAGAAGAAGGAAGCGATGCGGAAAGCAAGGATGAAGAAGGGGGAATTGGAAGGCGCAGGCGCGCAAAGCGCAAGTCTGAAGAAGATGAAGAGGGCGCAGGAGAGCAAGAGGAGAAGGCTGCGCTTGGACAAGAGGAAGAAGCGCCTGCTGAAATTGACACTAGCAAATCTGAGGCAGAGCGCGAGAGGGAAGCTCTGTTTAAGGCGCTAAAAGAGGGGAAGGCGCAGAGGACGGCTGGGAGGGATGAAACGCCAAAGCCTGCTGCGAAGAAAAAGATGAAATTGAGAAGGGGAGGGGAAGAGGCTGCTCCAGCCAAGAAAGGAAAGGGCAAGAAAAAGTCAGACGAATAATTCTAGGCGACCTTGATGCCTTCGGCTACTTACGATGCAGTGAACAGGGCATGGAAGTCCACCTGTAAGGTAATTTTTGGCGAGGAGATTGGAAATCTTGCGGAATACGAAGGATGGCTCACTGAATTTCTGGATTCGCAGCGGGCGGAAAAGTCCGCAATGAGCGGAAAAGCGGTTTATCTTGGCGTGAATGATTATTGCAAGGCAGCAAAGTTCCAAAGCTTTGATGAGGCGGATTTTGGCAGGAAGTTTGAGCCATTGAACATAAACGAAGTGAAAGACATTGAGGGGATATTGCAGGCGCTCTCCGAGCGAATTTTCTACACAGGGAATGTTGTGCTGGGAAGCTCTCATTTTGTGGAGGGCGGAAGCAATGTTGTTGATAGCGCATACGTCTTTAATTCCACCATTGTCGCTGATTCGAAATACATCGCATATTCCACGCTTATCCGGCAAAATGCCTACACGTTTGGCACTTATGGAGATGGGCTGTCAGAATATGGGATACGGCTTGCGCAAGGGCATGAGAACAGAAGGTGCTTTGAGTGCTATGCTTCGCCTGCGACAGCAGGCTCGTACTATTGCGCAGACTGCCATGCGTGCACTGACTGCATGTTCTGCTTTGGCGCATACAGCAAGTCACATGCAATCGGGAATTTGCCCCTGCCAAAGGAAAAATATGCCGCAATAAAGGGAAAACTGCTTGAGGAATTCCGCGAGAAGCTAAAAAGGGAGAAGAAACTATTTTCATTGCTTGAAATAATCAAGGAGTCTGCGGCTTATGCGCCTGAAATTAAAGGGAATTTTGGCGGGGCGGAGAACAGTAGTTCCGAACATCTTTTGACACTGCAAGCTTAAAGGTCGCCTTCGCCTCTGATTTTGACCAGTTTGAGGCAGACCAAAAACAAAGACAGAGGCG
>JAGVIA010000075.1 GCA_020056305.1 archaeon
CGAGAGGCAGCCTAAGCTGCCGCCAGAAGATTTTATCAAAAATCCGGTCTTCGGGCCGGTTTTCAGGCACCGGATTCAATTACTTTCGGAAGTACTGCATCTATTCACACATCAGAAAAGCAGTTTGCGCGCCCCGGCGCTTGCATCGCTTTTCATTGTATTGTAAATTCGATGCTCCGCATGTGCATTTTGCCCGAAAAGGCAAAATGCATCAGACATCGCCCAAGGCGATGTTGATTGTAATGAGCGCAAGCGAATTACAATACAAAAATAAGGAAAAAAAGAAGGCATGCTTAGAGGCCCTGCTACTTCTTCCTCTTCCCAAAGAGCAGGAACATTGCCAATCCCAGTAACAATATTAGCAGCACTCCGCCTCCCGCAACAAGCGGAAGGTTCGCCTCGCCCCCAAGCGCGTTGACTATCCTGGACGCAATGGAGAGCGGCAGCGGCGGCGTGTTTGCCGGCACCTCGGCTGCCAGCTCCTCTACTGTCCTGCCAGTCACTAATGCGGGCTCAGGCCGGCATGCCTCGCAGTCAGCCGCGCACGTTGCGCAGTTTTCCATGCTGCCGCATGTTCCGTCACCGCAGAACGGCGCAGGCGGCGTTGCCGGTGTCGGCGGTGGCAACAATGACTCAACAGGCTGAGCTTCCTCTTCCTCCTGCGTGGTTGTCGAAGCTCCTATAACAACTCCAAACCCTCCGCCGTTACTTCCGCCGCCAGTAGTGGCGCCGCCAGTTCCGCCAGATGTTACGAGTGCGGCTGGGGCAACGTAGTGCTGTCTCGTGCCACTGTGCCTTAAGCCGGTGATTATGCGCGTGGAGCCGTTGGCAGCGCACACATAGCCGCTGGTGCTGGTTCCGTCGCAAGGCACCAGTGTTTCATCGGCTGCGCTGCAGGCCGCGCTTATCTGGCTCACGTTCACTATGCCATCTGCATCTTTCACGCAAATGTAATTGAAGGAAGTGCCAGCGTTGTACATATAAAGAGTCTTGGTTCCGGCGATTGCGCTTATGCCGTCCACTGTGACGAATGCCGCGCCATCTGAACCGGCGCCTTGCGTTATGGTTATGCTGCTGAAATTCAAGCCGGCTGCGGAGAAATTGTAGTCAAAGCTGATCAGGGCCGAGCCGTTGTCCGTTATAGCCACATTCAGGATGCCGTTGTAAGCGCTGCCATCAGAGGCATTGGTTCCGTTAATCATGGCGCCCGCGTCCGATAAGCCGCTTGCGTTCATGCTTGAGGCGTTGCCCGAAACAATGGCCGGGCTGAGCGTGAAAGCCGAGGATGCCGAGCCGGTATTGCCAGCTTCATCCGTGCAGCTCACATCCCACGTGTAATCGCCATATGCGCTAAGGTTTATCGCGGTTGCATAGGCACTGCCATTGGCCATGCCCATGCTGCCGTGGTAGGTTCCGTTCACTGTCAGGCTGCAGTTCAATTCCCCAATCATGTTGTCGCTTGCGCTCCAGCCGAAGCTGACAAGGGCGCCGGTAATGTTCATCCCATTGGCAGGCATGAGTTCGGAGATTGCGGGCGCGGTAACGTCAACTGAGAAGGTCGCACTTGTAGTGTTCATGTTGCCGGACGAATCATTTGCATATGCGACAAGCGTGTTTGAACCTTCCGGGAAGGCAACAAGCACCGGGCCAATGTAAGTAGCATTGGTATCATTCCATCCATACCAGACAGTCGCATTGCCCTCCGCCGATATGTCCAATAGTAGGGCTGAAACATTGTATGCAAACCCGTTGCTCGGTGAAATGATGGCAATGAACGGAGATGTTATATCCGGGCATGGCCCGCAGTCTGCTGCACATGTCAAGCAGGTTTCTCCACTGTTGCATGCTGCATCGCCGCAGAATGGCACAGGCGGTTCAATGCCAAATACAACGGCGGGCGACCAGGCGATATTGCGCTCTTCTTTCGAGTCAAAGCTTCCAACGCGGAAATAATGGTGCCCGGCAGCCATATTCTCCAGCGAATAATTCATTTCTTCCAACGAAAGCTCCACCGCGCTTGCGTTCGTGAAGTTTTCATCGCCCGATATCTGGATTATATAGCCCTGCATGAACGGATAATCGTCCGCCTCAACCCACGAAAGCAAAACCGTGCCATTTTCGGCGTCTGTTAAATTGAAATTGTAGGGCGCCGAGAGCCGTCCGATGTACCTCGACGTCCTTTCCTTATTCCGGTGCTGGGCAGGCCACACCAAATCAAGCTGCGAGACGTTCACTCCAAGGTCCCACACGCTGACCGACTGCCTTGGAACAGTCTGCTTCGAACCATCAGGGCCCAAGTACGGGCTGTACATGCGATAGGCACCCTCGGACCCGCTCACCAAATCAAGCTTCCCATCCCCGTCAATATCATCAAGCGCAATCCCCTGCATTCCAGTAAGCTCGGAATATTTTGGGAAACCTGCAAGCTCGTTGCCAGAGGAGTTCCTTGCATGAATAGAATTGAACCACGTGCCATTGATGTATGAGCTGTCCCCGTGCACAACATCGAGCTTCCCGTCACCGTCAACATCCCCAAGCACAGGCCCTTCCCAGTCCGGCCACTGATTTAGCGCAGGCCATCCTGCAAGTTCGGTTCCGTCCGCATGGAACGCATAAACCGGGTAATAATAAGTGCCATTGTAGTTTTCCGCAAGCTGGCTTGCGATTATTTCCGGGCTCCCGTCCCCATCAATGTCCCCAATCGCGGCAGTGGCCATGAACTGCCTGCCCGCAAGCTGTGGCCACCCCTCAATCTCCTGCCCTGTTGAATTGAACACATGCAGTGCGCCAGAAGGAAGCACAACCTCATCAATCCCATCTCCGTTCAAGTCCGCGGCACTAGGTGTTGCAAATGTGTAGCTAGCATTAACATAAACCGGCCAGCCCGGGAGCACGCTGCCATTTGCGTCAAAAATGTAGGCTTTGCCCCAGAGCCTGCTGCGGTTCCTTGCGCAAGCGTCCTCCGAGCCGCCATAATATAGAATCTCCAGCTCATCATCCGAATCAAAGTTTCCCACAACCGGGCTTGGCAGGAAGAATGAAGCGGAGCAATGCGGCACTGCCTGGGGCCAGCCTGGCATCGCATTCCCGTTCAGGTCAGTCACATAAATATACTTGTCATGCTGGCCCAAAAGCAGGAATATCATTTCCTTTTTTCCATCCCTGTGCAAATCAACCATAACCGAATATGACTTGAACGGGTATGACAGGCTAAACGGCATGGATGGGGTATCATTTGAAGAAAGCGATAGTATTACGGACCCATTCTGCGCCTGCACAATTTCCCTGTGCTCATCTCCATACAGATACTTGTTATATGCAACATCATCCGCACCATCCCCGTCAAAATCATGCACCACGAGGGAGAGTGTGTTTATCTTCTGCAAATTGTCCTCGGGCGCTATTATCACATTCTTAACGCTTCCATCAAATCCGATTTCATAAACCGCGCTGCGCTTCCCGTCCTGCGAATGCCCGGCAAACGCCAGCCCCCTCTGCCCGTCAGAACCAATCCCGGAAGGCACAGAAATGACATCCGAGCCGAAATACTCATATCCCTCATACCCGCTGTAATTGAGTTTCGGTATGGCCACCCTTGCCGGGAACCCGTCGCGGAGCGTTCTGTCAATCATTATTGTCGCAAACGTGCTGTTATGCATCAATCCCTCCCCATCATAAATGCCAATCCTGAACTGGTAAAACCCGCTTGGAAACATTCCTTCAGGTTCGAAGTGCGCCATTTCTCCCCCTTCAATAATGCTATTCCCGCCGTTCTCAAGCGAAATGCCTGCATCACTCCAGCCTTCAGTGCCGGATGGGGCGTAATCAATTCTGTAATGGCCGCCAGCCGGAATAATCACGCTTCCGTTGATGTCAAAGCCTGAGCCGTAAACATCCCCTCCGTACGGAGTTGCTATGCTTACTGGGCTGACAGTGAACGAATGGTAATCCTCGCTTGTCCTGTTCTTGCCGCTGATTCTTGCCCTTACCACATAAATCCCGCCATTATGTATGAGCAGGGTTTTGTCTATGCCCGCAAACTGTATGGTTGCCGGCACGCCTTCAACAAGCGAAACATTCCCCTCCCCATGCAGCTGTGATAGCCATGCATCCGGCCTGGGCATATAACCGCTTGAATACCGGAGAGACGTGCCAAGATACGCTGCATCAAATGTGTAATTATACTCCCCGCTCGAATTTTCCCAATTGACGAATATGCTTGCGTTGAACTTGACTGCGGAGCCCGTATCAAAATCCTTTCCAAGCTCCACAACAATCGGCCGGAGCGCCATTGTGCTGTTCAATGCCCAATACGCGAATACGCGCCCCGCCCCCTGGATGAAAACATTATAGATTGTGCCGTTCCGGTCGTTATAGTTCGATGCCATTTTGTATGCGTTTGCGCGAAGCGAATATTTTATCTCATCAGGGCTCCAATCCGGGTGCTGCTGCTTGAGAAGCGCAGCAAGCCCGCTCACATGCGGGGTTGCCATTGAGGTCCCTGAAAGAGACACGTGCCGCTCATCATAGCACCTGCTCCCGTTCCATGCATTGCCCCACTCGCTTGAGCATATCGATTCGCCCGGCGCCATCACATCAGGCTTCATCCCCCCACCCTTCACAGGTCCGCGCGAGGAAAAATACGCAATGCCATCACCATACCGCCCCGACGCCCCAACCGTAATTGCCTTTCTTGCGGTTCCCGGCGAGCCTATGGTCTCGTAGCTGCCGGAATTCCCTGCAGCAACTACTACAACCACGCCGCCTTCTGCCATATTGTTCGCAGCAATTGCCATCGGGTCTTCAGGGTCATTTGACGAGGCGCCAAGGCTTATGGAAGCAATATCCAGATGGTCGCTTTCATCCCCATCCCCGTTCGGGTCAAGCACGTATTCAAACGCCCTTATGATGTCCGCGCCCGAGCCGCTCCCACTGGCATTGAGCACCTTGTATGCATAAAGCGTGGCACCCGGCGCAACCCCCCTCATTGGAGATCCATCTCCCCACATCCCGTCTGCAGCAATTATCCCGGCAACATGCGTTCCATGACCCATGTCATCCATAGGGTCGGCATCATTGTTCACAAAATCGTATCCGCCTGCAATTTTGCACCCTGCCCCGACGCTTGTGCAGTTGCCAAAGTCCGGGTGCGTGTAATCAATGCCAGTATCTATGACTGCGACCTTCACACCAGTCCCATTGTACCCGTTAGCCCACGCATATGGGGCTCCGATCCACCATATGGATTGACGCATATGACTCGAATAAGCCTCAACCTGCGGCAGCCGATAAACTCGCTTGACAAACGGCAGCTGTTCTATCGCCTCTTTCTCCCGGGGTCCGAGCTTCATCAGCATCCCGTTTAGCGAATGCACCAGGTCAGTCCTGTCGCCCTCTATGGATTTTTTCCCGAACGCCTGCAGCTGCGCATCAATTTCACTGGAATATTGTGCGTGCGATGCAAGCAAGCCGCTGGCATATTCTTTGGATTCTGCAGACTTGGAATCATCCGACGCATGCGCAGCAATATGCGCGGACACGGGCTCTCCATAGAGCTCAATCAAATAGCCATCGCTTTTTGGCGCTTCAAAGCCTGGCGCTGCATCTATACTGGACTGCGAACCAAAATCAAAGTACTGTTGCTGTTCAGGCGCGCCCGGAACAAGATGCTGGTAGCCGCTTTGCGCATCATCCACGCCGGGTGTGAATGCAAAAACTGCGAAAGTAAGGAACAATATTGCAACTGCTGAAATTGTAAAATCCATTCTTCCCACTAATACCACTCCGTTTACCTTTGGTATGCAATCCGTTATAAATACCATGCCGCCACCCTCAGCGTTTGCCCTCCTCTCAAAACTATATTAACACTGCTTGCATTTACCCCCCCATGCTCAAATTTCCCAAGCTCAGCCGCAACACCAAGCTCATGGCCGCTGCCAGCTTCCTCACCGACATAAGCACCGAGATGATTGTCCCCCTCCTGCCCTTCTTCCTCACCGGCATTCTAGGCGCGCCAGCGCTCATTGTCGGCCTCATGGAAGGCATCCGCGAATTCACCGCAGAGGTGCTCGGTGTCTTCTCCTCTATATATAGTGACAAAATCGGGAGGCGCAGGAAAATCATAATCGCGGGCTATTCCTTTTCAACAATATCAAAGGCATTCCTGCTTGCCGCATCTGCCTGGTGGCAGGTCGTCGGGATAGCATTCCTTGACCGCGTCGGCAAGGGAATCCGCAAGGTCCCCCGCGATGCATTGATGGTGCAAAGCGAGCCGAAGGGAAATTTGGGGAAGGCATTCGGCTTCAGAAAAATGCTGGATAATTTGGGCGCGATTGCAGGCCCCGCCATAGTCGCGCTTCTGTTCGCAGGCACGCTTGTCCCTGGAATCGAATCAAGCTACCGCACAATATTTGCAATCGCGCTCGTTCCCGGCATTCTGGCTGTCGCCCTGCTCTTTTTCATACGGGAAAAGAAAAGCAAGTCGCAATCCACCAAGCAAATCATCGCGGCAGTGGCGCACGAGGCAAAGCATTTCAGGCCGTTCCTGCTTGCGGCAGGGCTTTTTGCGCTTGGCGCATTCTCCGTGCCCATGTTCCTTTTGCGCGCCAACCTCTACGTGCCCCTTGCGCTCATACCCGTCGCATATCTCCTCTACAACGCCTCCGCAACGCTCTTTGCAATGCCCGCCGGCTATTTCACGGATAAATTCGGCGCCAAATCCGCGCTTGTCGCAAGCATGCTTCTCTTCCTCGCATCCCTTGCAGGCTTTGCATTCCTGCCAAGTTTCCTTGCCATCTTCCTCTTCATGGCTCTGCTTGGCGCGTTCATGGCTTTCAATGATACCGCGCCCCGCGTGTTCTTGGCAAAGCTGATACCTGAAAAACATTATGCAAGCGGGCTTGGCGCGTACAACGGAATGCTTGGCATTCTTGCGCTTCCCGCAAACCTAATTGCGGGCTTTCTCTGGGACAAAACGATTTTCGCGCTCCCTGCGGCATTCGCATTCTCCATTGCAACAACTGCCGCATCGATAGCAATGTTTGTGCTTTTTGTAAAAGAAAAATAAAGGGGCGCGCTCAAGCCCCTGCCTGAAAAAGCAAAAAAGAGCTAGCCCCGCACAATCTTCCTCATCATGATTTTGAAGTTCAGCGCTTTTCCTGCCATGGGGTGGTTGAAATCCACTTTTACATTGCTCTCGGTCACTTCGACAACAGTGCCCTGCATTCCATTTGATGCAGAAATGATTGCGCCTTTTGCTATAGTGCCCCCTATTGAGGCGCGCGGCACTTCCACAATGCGTTCTGCGCTCACCTCTCCATAAGCATCCGCAGGAAGCAGGTGCACATTCTTCTCATCTCCTTCTGCCATCCCGATGACCGCATCGTCAAACCCCTTTATCATCTGCCCTGCGCCCACCTTGAACATGAGCGGCGAATAGGACGGCCTAAGCGGCAATTCGGCTTTTTCCGCCTCTTCCTTCAATGAAGTGTCAAAGACGGTTCCGTCGTCAAGCGTTCCCAGATAATCCACTGAAACAGTGTCCCCTATTTGAGCTAACAAGTTCCCACCTGCCTCGTTCCCTGTTTGGTTCAATACCACTATCGTTTCGTTCAGCTTCTTTTTCTCTACGCTCTCGCTTCCCGTGCAGCCGAAAAGCAGCAGCGCCATCACTATTGCAATGCCGATGATTTGTTTCATGCACTAACCTCCTCCTGGCGCGTTTTGCTCGCAAGCAGACTGCGGCGGGCAGACTGGCACACCCTGTTCAGCAGGGCAGTTGCTGCATGGCAGAAGCACTCGGTGCTTGCAGCAGCACGAGCTGGTGCCTGCATTGTTTGTTTCAGTATAGTATTTAGCATATGTGCATGTGGTGTGGCACTGGGTTGCGCCCTCCGACGTTGCCTGCTGGCATGCCTGCGGGCTTGAATACCCCCCTCCAAGGCTCTGGCTGTATCCCTGAGTTTCGCAGTATGCTGGGCAGTTAATTACCGGCGGCTCACAATCTGAATCTTGCGAGCACTCGTTTGCGCCAGCACCCGAAACCTGCTCGCATGTCCCATGCGCATAGTCGCACTCGGAATGCATGGGAATCACCGCGCACGTGCACGATTGCGTGCAATACCTTCCCGTTCCGCACGTGGAGTTGCTTCCGTCGCATTGCTCGCTTCCCTCGCGAACCCCATTCCCGCACTCCCAGAGCGAGCACTGCGAATCGCTTGAGCATTCGCTTTGCCCTGCCCCCTCAATCTGCTCGCAGGTTTGGTGAACGTAGTCGCATACATTATGGTACACTCGGAGCGAGCACTGCGAATCGCTTGAGCATTCGCTTTGCCCTGCCCCCTCAATCTGCTCGCAGGTTTGGTGAACGTAGTCGCATACATTATGGTACACCTGCTCCGTGACATTTGTGATATTCTCAAAAATTGCCGGCCCCTTGCACTTGCATGTCGGCGGGTCGCACTTTGTCGGCGGCGGGCACGTGTCTTTGGATGTTATCGGATTTCCTGCCGCGTCCTTTGGCTGGTAGAACCCGAACCCGACATCGCACTCCTCAAATCCTCCGCCAGCCGTGTTCGGTCCCGACACATAGCCGTCCCCGCACCTTGGCGTGACAGTCCTGCTCTCCTCGCAGAAGCAGCCTTCCGGGTCGCATTTCCAGTACGGATTTAACGCAGCGCAGTCATCCTTGCATTGCATCCCTGTTGAGAAGAGGCTTGCAGGATAATTCACTGCCTTCGTGTTCTGCGCGCAGCTTATTGTCTTGTTTTCCGGCTTCTTTGTGCAGGTGCACGAGCCAACATTGCAGATATAGTCTGCCCCAATTTTTTCCTTGCAATCGTCCTTGCACACCATTGCTGCCGCATTGAACCCGTTGCCGAACCAGCCGGCATCTCCGGTGTTTTCAGCACATGACACATTCTTTGTCTCGTTTTTCGGCTTGTCCTTGCAACTGCACGGGGGTATCTGGCAAACCTTGTTCGGGTTGGCGCAAGGTATCCCGACCTCGCACGCCTCAAACCAGTCAAGCACCCCGTCTCCGCAATAATAATAGTCCTTTGGCTTGCACTGGCAGTTTGGCATGCACACATCGCCTGCTTTCGGGCATGCGATTCCTATTTCGCACTGCTCAGGCGGCTGCAATACCATGTCCCCGCAATAAGGTATCCGGATGCGCTTGCCTCCAATCAGGCTAAGTGGCGTGACTGCGGGGTTTCGGTCATAGCCGCCCATAAGGCTCCTGTCAATCTCCATGGGCAGAGACCATTTTCCAGCCTCATAGTATGATGAGAATATTTCCCCCGGCGGCACTGACTTGCTCCACCACACGGCAAGCCCGATGCTCCGGTCACGGATGAATGTGAGGGATGCGCGGCTGTCCTCGTCAGCAAGGGATGAAATCAGCCCCTCTGCCACTGCTGCAAACACATCCGCATCATGGAACAAATCGCCGGATTTTGAATATGCCCCGTTTGCAATTTCACCAGCGTCATATGCGTCATCCGGCATTTCCCCGTCCGCAAACTTGGACTGGCGCCCTCCGATTATTACGGAGTATGCCTCTCCTCCTGCGACCGGGAACACTGCCGTAATCTCATTCTTTGTTTTTGCCGCTGCGATGCCGGTTCTCTGGCCTGTTGGCACATTGTTGTCAATTGCCGCATCAAGCGAATCTGAGATTTTCAAAACAGGCGACCAGCTCCCGCTTGCATATGCCGCTGCAAACGCGCCGTTCCCTTCAGCATCCCTTCCTGTGAAAACAATGTAGTGCCTTCCATCATACTCATTGTATGCAAGCTCGGGCAGCGATACTTTCGAAATTCCGGCGGCATCAAGCTTTGATGGCGCGCTCCATCCGCCGCCCCTTGTAAAAAATGAATAGTAGATTTCTTTTCCATCCGATATCCATACTGCAAGCGCATTGCCTGCAGGGTCTACAGATACTGTCGGGTCAGTGTCGGCATCCCCCTCGCTTAATTTCTTTGCACCAGACCACAGATTGTCCTGCCATGTGGAATAGTAAATCGAGCTCCCGCCCATTTCCTTTGACCAGACTGCAACTGCAAAATCATCAGTTGAGGAAACATCCGCGTCATGGTCTTCGCCGGCATCCACTGCTATCGGGGCTGATGCCTTGCCTCCTGGCACATACCACTGCTTTGCGTTATGGTCCCAAATAGAATAATAGATGTCAAAAGTGTCGCCCTTGTGCTGCCAGACTGCAATGGCATCCGCGCTATTTGTCGCAGTCCAGCCGGGGATGACGCACCCTGCCAAAACAAAAGTTATTGCTATTGCGCACGCTAGTGCAAGAAAAGAGGACTTCATGCTACCCACCCCACGGCATTGTTATCCAATGCAACATTAAAAACTTTGTTATGTTATAACAGCCTTATAAAATTTGGACAGGTTATGCAATGGATTCAAAAGGCAAGAAGAAAATGCCAACAAGCGACTTGGAATGGCAAAGCCGCCTGACCCAAGAGCAATATAGCGTGCTTCGCAAGAAAGGAACTGAAATCCCATTCACCGGCAAGCTACTGCACAACAAGGAAAAAGGCAATTACATTTGTGCTGCCTGTGGAGCACAGCTATTCTCCTCCGATGCGAAATTTGATTCAGGCACAGGCTGGCCTTCTTTTGATGAGCCTGCGAATGCCAAGAACGTCCTGCTCAAATCCGATTCCGCCATCGGCATGTCCCGCACAGAAGTGCTTTGCAAAAAATGCGGCGGGCATCTCGGGCATGTCTTTGATGACGGGCCTACCAAAACAGGCAAGCGCTACTGCATCAACTCCTGCGCGCTTACGTTTGAGAAAAAAGAAAAATGAATTGCGGCGCATAAAAATGGGCAATGCACTGCCAAATCATGCGCATTTTTGGTGCAATGCGGCTTTTTTGGGCAAGCCAGCGTGGAATAAAGCCTTTAAGCTATTCGCTTCATAATAAACTACGAAACAGTGGTGATATCATGAAAGGAAAAGTGAAAATGTTTAACGTCGAGCGCGGTTTTGGTTTCATTACTGGCGACGACGGCAAGGACGTGTACGTGCACACCTCGAAGATAGAAGGCGGCGTTGCGCTTGCACCAGGCGATGCGGTCGAATACGAAGTCGAGGCAGGAGAACGCGGGCCGCGCGCAGCAAACGTAAAGAAAATCTAAAGATTTTATAAGAAGGCGGAAAGCCTTTTTTCTTTTTTATCCTAGTCGAGCGCAAGCTTGACTTCTAAAAAAGCTGCGCTTTTTTATCCCCAGCTTTGCCCCTGCAATATCCATGCGGGCGGGCTGCTTGATTAAGAAAAGTATTAAAAAAATAAAAAAGTGCGCCTTATTTAGGCGCCTCTGTTTCTTTTGGCTCATTCCCATACTCTTCTCCAGTATACACTGAGCTCAGCGGATTCTCTGCCCCAATATCCGTGTTCCCAACGCCCGTTGTGGGCCTGTCCACCGCGCATTCAAGCGGAATTCTCCTCGGGTCTGTTGCAAGGCAGAGCCGCTTCTCCTTGCCCCATGCATAAACCGGCAGCCCGATGCCGCCATAGCTTCCGACTCTCACGTAATACAGCCCGTCTTGCAGGTTCGTGAAAGTGTGGTTGGTTCGCCCAAGTGATAGGGGCGTGATGGCGGTTGTGTCGAAGTTTGGCACGCGCCTTGCAATCTGTATTGCGTATCCTGCCCTGCACGGGAACATGTCGGGTTCAATCCACCTTGCAACTATGTTGTGGTTGCCTCCCATGCTCAAGCCAAGCGAATACGGCGCGCTCATCGTCCGCACATACCGGTTTGTCCTCTCCATGCCCCCATGGAATGCAGGCCATGCCTTGTTGATGCACGAGTCCCCTGCCTCAAGCTCCCACATGTAAAGGGACTGCCTTGTTGAGACAAGGGGGTTCTCTGCAGAATACCTTACAGCGCCCTGCGAGCCTGAAACAAGCTCGATTTGCCCGTCATCATTGACATCGGCTATTGCAAGCCCCTGCACGCCAGTGCCTGGATGCTCGACAAACTTGGGGAAGCCTGGGAATTCCCAGCCATTCATTGCAATCGCATGTATCACGCCGAAATCATGCCCGTTTTCCGTTTGCATGTCCTGGTACACCATATCAAGCACGCCGTTGCCGTCAACGTCTGCCAGCACCGGGCTCATTATGTCATCGCTAATTCTTGCAAAGCTGTTTTGGATTGCCCCGCTCGAATTCAGCACATATGTCCAGCGGTTTTCATTGCCGGTGGCAGGCACAATGATTTCAGGCCTTCCATCTCCCTGCAAGTCCGCAATCACAGGCGATTCCAAGCCGCTTCCCTCAAGCACAAAGAAGTATGTCTGGTTCTTTGAGCGGTGCGCGAACAATCCATTGTAAGTCGGTATCACAACCTCGTCCATGCCGTCCCCGTCCAGGTCCCCGCTTGCCGGGCTGTTCTTTGCGCGCGAGGATAGGTACATGGGCCAGCCCGTCATGATTGCGCCGTTTGTGTCAAACGCATATGCCTTGCCCTCGGGCTGCTGGAAATCGCACAAAAGCTCAGACTCGCCAGCATAGAAAATCTCAAGCTGCGGGTCGCCATCCAGGTTTGCGACAATCGGTCCTGGCTCTATCGCATCGCGGCGGGCGCACTTGGGCACTGTCTGCGGCCAGCCTGGCAGCGTGTTGCCTGCCATGTCAGTCACGTATATGTATTTGATTTGCCCAGGCCCGTCCACCAGGAACACAAGCTCGCGCAAATTATCGCGGTTCACATCTGCCGATACCACAAACGAGTTCATGGGCGTCAGCCTATTCGAGGCGTCGAAGTCATGCACCCAAAGCTGCGTTCCATCGGACGATTGCGCAAGCTCGCGGTAATATCCCTCAGTGCCATCGCTTCCGCCTTTTCCGTAAAGCACGCCATACCCGTTCAATCCAGGCGCCATGGTGTGCAGGGAATAGCGGTTCACAAACGGGTGCGAATCAGGTTGCGATTCAATGATGTTTGCAATGCGGCCATCAGGCTCGACAACATATGCCGCGCTTGCGTCATCTGCCTGCGACCTGCTCACGAATGCCATGCTTGCCGGCGCGTTATTCCCAAGCTTACCAATTGTTGGTATTGGGTAGTCCCTGCTCACTGACGGTATTTTCACCGGGAAGCCGTCTGCAAGGCTCCTGTCCAGCCTCACCATTGCGAATTCCTCATCTGCAAGCGTCCTGCCCCGCATCTGCACGGCAATCCGAAATTTGTAATTGCCGCCAGCAAGGCCGTTCGGTGCATCAAAGCCCGCGATGCGCGCGCGCCATCCCGGAAGAGCCCCTTCCCCAATGTCAATGCCATCAATGCGCCACTCATCGCTTGCGGCAGCCGCATACTTGACCTCGTAGGTTGCGCCTGCAGGAAGGTAGAACATGCCGTTTACCTCCATTGAATTGCGGTAAATGTCCCCGTCATACGGGTTTCCAATGGAAAGCGCGCCCACGCCTGCAGTGGTGCTTGCCCACGCATAGTGCCTTGGCTCGCTATTGTCATAGCTCCCAACTCGCACATAATACGTGGACGGCTCAAGGTCCTCAAAGAGATAATCATGCTGTGATCGCGGCACCTGCACAACTGCCGCATCGTTGAAGTTGCTGTTGTTTGCAATCTGGATTTCATACCCTGCCATGTATGCATATGGGTCAGCGGCAATCCAGGAAACGTGCATGGTGCCGTTCATGCTGTCTGTCGCATAAAGCCGATATGGCGGGGTCAAATTCAGCACTGCCCTCCCTGTCCTCTCAAAGTTTCCGCGCGAAGCGAACCAGAATTTGTTTGCAGGCGAGTCCTGCACTCCAAGGTTCCATTTATAGAATGTCTGGCGCGGCACAGTGTTGGTCAACTCATCCGGCCCGCGGTGCGATGCAAAATGCAGCCTCCACTGCCCCTCGCTCCCGCTCACAAGCTCAATCATGCCATCGCCATCAATATCGGCAAGCGCAGGCGCCTCGGCATATCCCAGTTCCATGTATTTTGGGAATCCGGGCAGCATGGCGCCGCTTCTATTGCGCGCATTTATCATGTCAAAGCACGTGTATGTGCTGCTAGAATTTCCGTCAAAGGACATGCAGGGCGAATCTATGTAGACAATGTCAAGCGAGCCATCGCCATCCACATCGCCAAGCAGCGGTTCGTATGGCTGGAACCAGTTCCTAATCTGCGGCCAGCCATCATGCGGCGTGCCGTTTGCATGCAGCACGTAAATCTTAAACACCTCGCTATTCCGGTTCATCAGTAGTTCCGAACATCTTTTGACACTGCAAGCTTAAAGGTCGCCTTCGCCTCTGATTTTGACCAGTTTGAGGCAGACCAAAAACAAAGACAGAGGC
>JAGVIA010000040.1 GCA_020056305.1 archaeon
AAGTACAAAACGCCAAACGAGTATTTGATGGAGGTGACGGGCAAAGGTTTTTGTTTTGAAGCCCTAAAATGTGTGCAGGAATGAGGGGGTCATTCCAGGCGCATAATGACCGTACCCGCTCTTCAGCGCTTTTCATGCTATGGTATTCTGCTTCATCGTCCTTTGGCGCATTCTCGTTCATTGCGTCTGCCCATTGCAGAAGCGCGCTTGCCACCCATTCCCAATGGTCTGATTCCGTGAATTTCTTTATCATCCAACCGCCTCCATCAACCCTCCATTTGTTCAATAAAAAGGATTTTTGGGCCACCTTGCCGGTGGGAAATGAGAAGAAAACCACACGTTTTGGCGTGTATTGGTAAATGAAGGGTAGGGGGCAGTTTGGAGTTTGAAAGAGGCTTAAATGTCAATTTTTATCAATAATTAGGAGAATTCCCGCTTTTTATATATAATTTTCGCCAATTAAGGCTCAAAACACTCTATTTTCTGCTAAACACATGATTTTTATATATAGAAATTGAACTCTCTAGAGTAGAAACTGAATTATAGTTTAATATTTTTATCTATTAATAGATAATCATAATTTACTAAAAAACTAGTTAAATAGCATTTTATGGTATCCAAAAAGTATATAAATTCATGCTATCATAATATGTGCGTGAGAATATGCTTGATGCAGAAAGCGAAAAGAAAATCGTTTCCCTCCTGACCAACAGGTTCAACAAATGGTGGAGCAACCAGATACTTGAAGTGCCGCCATTCAGGCGGAGAGATTTTAGGTATCTGATCACCAAGCTTGATGAGCCAAGGGCAATAACCCTGGTCGGACCGAGGCAGGTGGGCAAGACTACAGTAGTAATGCAATTGATAAAGGAATTGATAGAAACCAAAAAAATTCCGCCGAAGAGAATTCTCTATGTCCAGTTTGATGATGTGGAGCTGCGCATCCTGTGCAAGGGAAATGTTCTTGTTGAAATTCTCTCAGTCTATCAGAAATATATTTTATCAGAGGATTTGAATACTGCAGCCGAGAACGTTTACCTGTTTTTTGACGAGGTGCAGCGGGTAAAAAACTGGGCAGAGCATGTAAAAGCGCTTCTTGCTGCCAACCCCAGAATCCATGTCCTCTCCACCGGCTCGTCCAGCTTCAAAATTTCGCAAAAAAGCAAGGAAACGCTGCCTGGCCGCCACGAGCTGTTCGAGATGTTCCCGCTCAAATTTGCCGATGCCATGGCCCTTGGGCAGCCGAAAACGGGCAGGATAGACCTTGAGCAAATGAAGGCGGCAAGTTACGGCCTTCGGGCAAAATTCGAGGAAGCGCTTGGCAAAAAATCATTCAAGGAGTTTTTCACGTATTGCAAATCAGTTTATGTGCAGACCGCTCCTTTTGAAGCAGATATCCGGGCTTCGCTTCTTTCGTATCTTTCGAAAGGGGGCTATCCCGCTATCGTAAGGACAGAGGATGTTCCTACTTGCCAGAAGCTTCTCCAGAGCTATGCGAATGATATAATAGTGAAGGACCTCATGCCGTGGTTCAACATCCGGGATTTTGACTCTGCTGAAAAGCTCATGTTCCTTCTTGCATCGATTTCCGGCGAGCAGCTCAATGTGAGCGGAGTTCTAAAGAGGCTATCGGATTCTAATGCAATAACCGTCCGGAAATACATAGGATATTTCAGGAGCGTCGGGATAATAGGCGTCCTGCCGCGTTACAGCGGCTCGAAGCTTGGAAGCCCCAAGCACCCGAAGCTTTACTTCCTGGATGCCGGCTTCCGCAACGCCCTTCTTGGGATATTGGATGCCCCCATGCCAGACACGGAGAAGGGGCACCTGGCGGAAACCGTTGCATATGACCATATTTTGAGATTGGCATACAAGCTGAATGCGTCCACGCCCGGCCACGTAAGCTTCTTCCTTAGCAAGAAAGGAGAAGTCGATTTCATCATGGATTTGCCAAGGCATTCCTTCAAATTGCCTATCGAAATTAAATTCCGTGAAAGCGTCGGCAAGCTTGCGGGGCTTGAGGAATTTGTATCTGAGTATGCCGAAACCAAGCTTGCAATCGTGGTCACTGCGGATGAGCTGGAGCTTAAAGGCGAGATGCTGCTCATGCCAATGTGGATGTTTTTGCTTATGTGCTAAAATGCGGCATATGGGATAAGGCAGGATTAATCAACTTTTTCGGAAAAAAATAGCCCGCGTTTGACCAGCTAAAAGCCAGGCAACCGCGGGGATGCAACAGATAGGTTGAAGCGGGCTGGATTTTTAACTTTTTTGCCATCGTCGATATTTGGTGGGTTCTCCTTAAGGCGGAATGGGTGGATGAAGGGCAGTTTGGAGTATAACGACTGTGGGAAATTCTGAAATTGGCACCGGCAAGATGGCTTGAAACTGTTTATAATCGGAGCAAGCGTCTTCTTTTGCTATGGCAAGCTCTCAAGAAAAGCGCACCTCGATATGTGCATCTGATGCGCAACCATTAAATACTGGATATGGCAATAAATGTGCATTAGGTGATCATATGAACATTAATCTAGGGGTGCCGTACGAGGCAAAGCTTCGGAAAATAATAGAAAAAGGATACGCAGGTAACCAGACCGAAGTGATACGGCAGTCAATCAATGCCTATTATGCGCAGCTTGAAGAAGAGGAGGCCAGGCTTGTGCACAAGGGTGTGGAAGCTGCGATGGAGGACATACGATCGGGCAAGTCTAAAACTTACACTTGGGATGAAGTGAAAAAGACGGCGGGCCTCAAATGAAAATCATATTCGAAAAGCGGGCGACTGATGATTTTCTTTCATTTGACAGGCAATTGCAGGAATTTTTCAGGAAGCACATTGACAAGCTGCAGAATATGCCGCCACGCAGGCATCTGAGATACGGGCTTCCGTTTCATGTTGAAGAAGTCACAAAGCAGGCGCGGCTTGTTTACAATGAGGAAGGAGATACGCTCTATGTAATCCGGTGCTTTGCAACTCACAAGGAATATGAGCGCTGGTATCAGTCATACAAATGAAGGGCAGTTTGGGGTTTAAGCATGGAGAAATATGATATTCTTATAAACTATTAGTAATTCTATAATATTATAAGAAATAACTCTTCTTCCATGCTTTTGGCTCAAAATCACCCCGCTGCGCTTCACTCTCTCTTTTCTCTTGCACTGAGCAAAGCTTTATATTATTTTATGGAGGTAACAATACTGTTACCTGGGTGTGACAATGAAGCTTTACCAAATACGGGACAGGGCGATAAAGAGCACCAGGGCGATTTTTTCAGTCCAGCAGCTTGCCAATCTGATAGCCAAGCCCAAGGCGGTGGCGAAAGTCTATCTGGGCCGCCTTGCGAAAGAAGGCCTGGCAACAAAAATAATCCGGGGCAGGATTTCCTTCTCGGATGATGATTTTGTAATCGCAACCCAGCTTTACGAGCCGTCTTATGTTTCTTTCACATCGGCACTTCATTTCCATGAACTTATCAATCAGGTGCCCAACAAAGTGGAGTGCGTGACCACAAGGAACAGCAGAAAGTACAAACGCCTGGGGATTTCTTACCGGAAGCTCCCCACTTCGCTTTTCTTCGGCTATTCCCAGATTAGGAAAGGAGACAGCTATGTGATGATGGCGGACAAGGAAAAGGCGGTGCTGGACATGGCTTACCTGAATCTTATGCCCAAATCATTTTATGAGGAACTGAAGGGAGAACTGGATAAGGGCGCGCTAAGGGCGCATCTTGCGCGCTTCAATGGGTGGAGAAAAAAGAAGCTTGAGAGGTTTTTTAGATGATTGACAAGGAAACGCTCCAGAAAATTGCAAAGCTCCAGAATTTGCGGCTATGGCAGCAGGAGAAGCACTATATACAATCCATCATATTGGTCGCGCTCTCAGAGCATCCGCTTGCATTCAAGGGAGGAACCTACCTTTGGTTTTTCCACGGGCTAAACAGGTTCTCCGAAGACCTTGATTTCACATGCACTGCGGAAGAATTGCCAAAGGACCTTGGCATGCAGATTTCGGAAAGCTTAAGGCTGCTTGGTGTGGATAACGCCCTTAAGATGCAAAAGGGCATTCCTGGCGCGTATTCATTTAGGATAAGCGCCCAAGGCCCGCTCTATACGCGCAAGGCAAACTTGTGCCATGTTTATGTGGAAATCAGCAAGCGGGAGAAGCTTGCCATGCCCCCTGTTGCATTTTCCTTTGCCCAAAGCCAGTATTCCTTGCCTTCCAAAATGGTGGCAGGGCTGGCACTGCCTGAAGTGGCCGCTGAAAAGGTGCGGGCATTGCTGATGCGCAGCAAGGCGCGCGACTTGTACGACCTTTGCTTTTTGGCTGAACAAAAGCAAGTTAAATTCGATATGGGGCTGGTTGATGCCAAGCTCAAAAGTTATGGATTGGCATTCTCAAAAGAGGAACTTGAAAAAAAGATTGATGAGAAAGAAGAGCGCTGGGAAAGCGAGCTTGAGCCGCTTGTGTTTGGCAATCTGATGAAGTTTGAAGATGCGAAAAAAGCAGTGCTGAAGTGGGCGAAATAGTATGCATATCTTATCAAAATTGATAAGGTACTCGTGCTTTTCAAAACATCAATGTAGTAAATCTGCTTTCCCTCTTTCACCATATCAGTAACGCCCTTTCCCTCAAATTAGCCCAAAATCACTTCTTTAGCCCTCTTTTCACCCACAAGCCGGCCGCCGCCATCAAAAAACGCTGCTCAATACCGTATCAAGGAACCGGGCAAGGGAGGAGCAGGTTTTGGCATGCCCTTGGGTATACTGAAATGGTTACGCGATAAGTAGAGCAGTCTACTGTTGTGCTATTTTCGGCATGGCTGCGATTATGCCATGCGCGCTCGAATCGGCAAGAGTCACGACCCAAATTTTGTTCTTCAAAATGTTGCTCTGAATTTTTACATAGAAGCCCTGCATGGCTGCACCCATGCTGCCCCGCTCGATTTCTCCCGCAGGAGAATGCCCGAGCCTGCCGAGCGCATCGGCAAGTTTTTGATCCAGCTGCCGAACATGCGCCATGAATGAATTTACGAAAAACTCGGTCGGGACAAGATTGCCATGGTATTTGACTTCAACCAGCTTGCATGTGGCGCCCGGCTCCGTAGCTTCGAGCACAAACGCGATTTGTGCACCAGCCGGAACACTATACATGCCAAGCTTGATGCCACCTTGCGATATTGATGGGTCGAGCAAAAGCAGGTTTTGCTGCACACGCTGTAAAAATATATTTTCCAAACGCGTCGGGCCGCTTAGAACAGAGCCTTGAAGAGGATGATAATTTTTTGGGAGCAAGAAAATGGGCGGCGTTTGTTTCATGATGAAATTGTGGTGCATCAAGTATAAAAGACACTATTGCGGCAGAAATAATTTTATGCGCTAGGGGGTGCCCGGGCAGGGCAAAATAGATCAAACGAATGGATAACTAATAAAATATTAGAAATGCTAGAAGAATTGAAGGATATAGATATAACTCAACAACCAGACGGCGTAGGCGATCATGCCGCCGGCGATGTTGCTTGGCAAGAGAGGATAGAGCCCTTCACCGTTCATGCGCAAATCAGACTCTATTGCCTTGGGAAGCCTGTTGCCGTGAGCCTCCGCGCGCTCGCGCACAAGGTCGGCGATGTTCTGTGTGCCGTTTTTCACGCCCTCAAGGTCGCTTTTGAGGAATTGGATGAATGCTGTGCCTTCCTCAAATTTTTGGGCGGATGAGGGCATGGGAATATTTGCAGGAAGGGGGAATTTATCCTTTTGCCCAGCGCATGAATTGGGCTATTTGCCATTTTCCTTGGGAAAGAGAAATGTGAAGATGTAGGTTTCGCCAGTGTCCTTGACGATGCGGGCTCGGGTGCCATTTGCAACCCGTTGCCCTAAGCAGACCTCACTGATTCCCCCCTTATTCAAAAGGGCGTCAGCCATGCGGATGTACTCGTCATAATGCGATGGCGGGATATCGTATTTGTAGACTGTTTGCTGTTTTGCTGGCGGCTTTTTGTGCTTGGACTTCGAGCCCGTTGGCACTTCCCGCGGGCCTTTTAGCGCTATTTTCAGGAGCGGATTGGGCCGGGGATGGCGCTTCTTGCCGTCGCCTTTGCGCGCCCCACAAATAATGGAGCAGCGGGTGGGGTCCCCTACTTGTTTCATATTTGCATTCTGCCAAAAGGTATATTTAAGGCTTGAGGAGGAGCTTGAGGAAATGCGCGAGCGGCACACTGCAAGGATAAATGGCCTTAGGGAAAAATACATAGAAGAAACGGGTTGAGGTGGAAAGAAGATTGAGCTCTTGACTCTCTTAGTATGTCTTCCCATCCCCTTGCTTTTTCGGGGGCGGAGGAGCTTCCATGCGCTCGAGCGTTATGATTATATCGTGAATAGGAATTTCCGCGTATCCCATGTGCGCAACGGTTGATGTGTAAGGCCTGTTGCCCTTTTTTCTCTCCAAGGAGCCCCTCCAGTCCGTATAAAGCTTTTGCTGGAATGGGGTTAAGCTGTCTGCAACAAAGGCGTTGTAAAGGGCAACTGCCCTGCCGTCCTCATTAATCCGCAGATGATATTTGACGCTATCCAGAAGGGCAATCTCGCTTTCCTCCCGCACGCCTATCTGCAGCGTATCCGAGCCCGCAGTAACATTCATGCTGAAAGAGATTCCACCCACGGTGAACAAGCCATCGCTAAATAAGCTGCGCATGCAAAGCAGGCTGTCGCCTCCGGCCAAAGAGACTGCTGCCACTTCGGATGAGTCTGAGAAAAAGTCCTCTGCCGTGAGCCATGCTTTTCCGGTTGCCGGATTGAGAATGAAGCCGCCGGGCCTGCCAAGCGAAACGTCAAAAAGAATGGAATTTGCGGCAAATGCGGCCTTGCCGCCCTTGCCAATCCCATAATAAGCGATGAAGGAGGGCCCGAGCGGGTCATTGCGATAGTACGAATACATGAGCGAACCCATTGCGGAAGTTGCGCTATCGCCGCAAACAGCGCGCAATGCACGGTTTGCCATCAGTATCCTATAGCTAGTGCCAACTGCGCTGTTTGTATCAACAAAATCGTATGCGAACTTGACCAGCTGCCCGAATGCGACCATTCGCGCATCATAGCTTACCTTGAATATGTTGGGCGCTGCGCCGTTGTCAGCAAGCAGGAAAAATTCCTTTTTAGCCTGGCCATAAGGAGGCGCATACTCCTTGAATTTGTCCGGAATATTGACTTTTACCGTCTTGCCGCGCTCATCTGTGAATCTTATGCGGCTGAGCGCTTTCCTTGCCCGCTTGTAATCATTGGCAGGATTGGAAGTTTTCTCAATGGAAAGGGCTGCCCGAAGACCCTCGGAAAGCACTTCTTCCCTGCTTAGGGCTTTGCATAATGCACCAGCCGAGAACGCGAGCGTGAGGAAGATAATTGCAAGCGGCCGGGGCCTGATTATGCTTCCGAGAAGGAGTTTTGCCCTTGCAAAGCTGAAGTGCGGCTTTTTGACAGCAATATGTTCCCGTTTAAAGAATTCCATGACGTCTGTTATTTGTTGTAATTACAAGTATAAAAGGCATATGCCAGTTGCAGATGAAATCAACCCGGAAGTAATGCCCCCAATTCGCAATCGCATTTATTCCTTCCCCTGCAATATGCGTGCATGGAGGGGATATTCGGCTACGGCGAGCTTGCCCAATCCACTGTGGATGCCATTTGCAATGCGGGCGCGTGGCACCGCGCGGTTTCAATAGACCTTGAGACAAAGATTGAGAAGAAAGGCGACTTTTTATCCGGGGAGCGGCTGCTTGGCATCGGTTTTGCAAGAAGAGCGGGAGGGGAAGTGGAGACGAAAACGCTGAGGCTCAAAGACGACACGGATGAGGCGGAGGTTGCGCTTCTGGAGGAGGCTGCGCGCTACCTGCACACTGTAAAGCCGCTTCTGCTTCTGGGCTACAATATTTCAGGTTATGACTACCCGCTCCTCGCGCTCAAGGTAAAGTGGTATGATGACAGGGGGCGCGCTGCTTGCAAGGAGGGCGAAAAGCCCGTCTTTCCGCGCGAATACTGGGCGCTCAAAGACGCGCTCACGCGCGCGTTCGTGCTTGACATGATGCACTCGCTTCGATACGACATGGCAAAGCACGATGGCAGCACTGCAAAATACCGCTCGCTTGCCTATTCTGTTGCGCATCCGATGTATGCCCATGTTCCGCTCATGAGGCGCAAGGGGCTGGCAGATGCGGAGGCGCAAGCCGGAACGGACAAGCAGATGGACAAGGGGAAGAAAATATATGAAATGTGGAAAAGCCGCGATGCTGCGTTTGAAAGCTATCTGGAGGGCGACGTGCATGATGTGCTTCTTCTGGCTGAGGAAATTTACGGTGTTGCGCACACGGGTGGAAGAAAGTGAGCGAAGAGAGCCTGTTTCCCATGCCCCATATGCGCGAGGGGCAGCGCGAGTTTTACCTTGATGCCTTGGATGCCGCAGAAAATGGGAAGGTGCTGCTGGCAAACGCGCCTACGGGAATCGGGAAAACCGCTGCTGTGCTCTCCGCAGCACTCGAATCCGCGCTTCCGAATGGAAGAAAGGTGCTTTTTCTCACCAACCGAAGCTCGCACCACCCTGTGGCAGTGGAGGAAATAAAGAAAATGAATGAAATGCGCGGAAACGGGATTGCACTCGCGAAGGGCGGAGGCAGCCGCATACTTCTTGTGGACAAGATTGCAAAAGAAAGAATGTGCCTGTACAGGTTGAGGGATCCGCATGAGTCCGGCTCTCTTCGCTGCGAGATGAGCAGGTCGTTTTGCAAGTACTCCCGCCCAAACGGGGGCGTGGTGCTCGATGTGCTTGAGGCAGGGCTTGCCGCGTCCGGCACGAATTCATTTTGCGCAACCAAGTCCGCCTGCCCGCATTTTGCCGCGCTTGCCGCGATGGAAGGCGCGGATGTCATCATTGCTGATTACCGCTATCTGTTTGACGAGGGCGTGCGAAAGGTTTTTTTCCAGACCTCGGGCTTTTCACTGGCTAATTGCGACGTGATAATAGACGAGGCGCACAATCTGCCGGATGCTGTGCGCGAAATAAACAGCCCCGTAATTGACCAGGACAGCTGCCTGCTTGCCGCGCAGGGATTGTCCCTTGCAAGAAAGCTTGCAAAAAAGCGGGGCGATTTGGCGCTTGCAGAGTCGTTTTCCGCGCCTCATGCCTATCTTCGCGGCACGCTCTCCTCCCTTGTGGAAGAGGCGGGGCTTTACGGCAAGGAAGATGAGGAATTTATGGAGCTTGGAGGGGCGGCGGTTGCGATATTCCGCAAAGCGCATTATCAGGGAAGCATGCTTGCCGTTTCCGGTCAAATTCCGCATGATGCGCCTGATATCGCATCCGAGCTTGTGCGCGCTGCAAATTTCGTGCGCGAATGCTTCACGAAGGGCGGGCCGGGCGGGGATTTTTCAGCGGATGAAGTGAAAAAAATGGAAGAGCTTGCGCGCTTTCTGGCAACCGCCGAAATCGTGGCGGGAGGGGGGAAGCCCGCCGGGCTTTTTGCGCGGAATCTCGGAGAAAATAAATTCATAATCAAGGCGTTTCTTTTCGACCCATCCGAAATCTCGCGGGAAATTTTCGCAGGAATGCACTCCGCGGTGCTGATGAGCGGCACGCTGGTTGGAAAAAAAGCGCTTGTCGGCCTGCTTGGGATAGATTCTGCGCGCGTGCTTCGCCCGGAGGAGGCGGCGTACAAAAGCGCATTTTCGCCCAAGCGCAATCCTATTGCAATCTGCACTGCCGCATCCTCAAGGATGAGGGAGCGCGCGGAGGGCGGAAGCACGGGGATGATGGCGCGGATAATTTCCGAGGCTGCGCGCGGGTGCCTGCCCCACTCTGCTGCCGTTTTCTATCCGTCTTACGACTATATGGCAACCGTAAGCGAGAAGCTTGAGCTTCCGGAGTTTTTGCACGAATCGGAAATCCGCCGCTCCACCGGAAAAGCGGGCGAGAGAAAGGCGCGGCTTGAGCGAGGGGTTGGCGGCGCGCCTGTTCTTTTCCACGCGGTAATAGGCGGCTCGTATTCCGAGGGCGTGGACTTCAAGAACAATCCCTTCAAGCTAATCATCGTCGCGGGCTTTGCGCACCCGAAAAGCGGCGGGCCACATTCCGCATACGAAACCTACCTTGGCTGGAAGTTCAAAAGCACAGCCACTGCCGGGCTTTACGCATCCATTTACCCGGCAATCATCCGCTCGGTGCAGGCGCTTGGGAGAGGGATAAGGAGCGAAACCGACTGGTGCTACGGGCTTTTCATTGATGACCGGTTCGAAACATACCGCGAACTGTTGCCGGCGGGCATAAGGGAGCGCGCAAAGCAGATGCCGCCCTCCGCGATAGGGAAGGATGTGAGGGATTTTATGGAAAAGGCGGGAAATGCGCAATAGCCAATTTCGTCTAGTCTGGAATAGGCACTCATAATCACATATAGCAAACCCGAAAAGTAATTCGACATTCTGGGAGCGTGTTCTCGTCTGGTTTGCTATCATGCTTGTCCGCGAAACTTTCGCGGACTGCCATAATATCTCGTTTGAAGGCTAGAACCGTATTTCGCCCTTCTCCCCATCAACTTCTGCAAAAATCCCATCTTTTAAAAGAGAGTAAATGTCCGCTTGCACCTCCGCTGTTCGGGCGCGCCGGATGTTACTGGCGGCATGGAGGGAAAGATCAAGGAGCTTCTTTCAGTGCGAAAGCCGGCGTACATTGTGAATGCGAAAAAAGCGGAAGGGTTGCCGCACTTCTTTTGGGGAAAAAGGCTGTCTGCACAATGGTAAAATTCTAACCTGCGCAGCTTGGTTTCGGAAGCGTGCCGGTGCCCATTCGTTTAAA
>JAGVIA010000079.1 GCA_020056305.1 archaeon
AGAGAAGCAAAAGTTGAGGCAGAGCAGATGCGCTTGGTTTCTTTCTGCTGAGCCTTCACATCAAGAAGCCCACGCCTTCAGGCGTGGGTCATTCACACGCTTTCATCCATGAACAAAATTTATACCCCCGGCCGCAACGGGCCCATCAGTGTATCTACTGCAAGTCGACTACAACAGAGTTCAAGAGCGTAGAACACGTAGCACCCGAAACATTGGGAACAGAAACCAGCATACTGCCTCGTGGCTATGTATGCACGCCTTGCAATAATGAATTTTCTAAAGTTGAGGATATCTTTCTAAATACGCTCCCGATGAGCATGATGCAGTTTATTGTCACTAAAGTTGACAAGGTTGGTCGGTTTCCCTCAGTTCATTATCAAAAAGTTCATTTCCAGAAGACAAGCCCGAACTCTATCAAAGCAGTTAGCCAGGCTGGCAGATCGTCCCGTATTGCTGCGACTAAACTTCCCAACGGGATGTTTAATTTGAAAACGCCTGATTTGACCTCTACGTTCAGCCATATTGATTGCGCTCGTACGCTATTCAAGATGGCAATCGGTGCAATTGCAATCGAGCAGGGACGCGATGTGGCACTCCGCCCCAGATATGATCCAGCGCGTAGTTTCGCGCTCCATGGAGGAACATTTCCAAATTGGTTGCTAGTAGAGAAGAACGTCAAGCCACGTGGGAGTGCAACCCTAGAGTGGAGACAATTAGAGCCCTTGGGAACAGGAGCATTGGCAGATATTTTTGGGGTGCGGTTCATGTTTGGACTTGAACCGGTTGAGCCGTCTACCCCAGCTCCGGAGTCCACTCGGGCAGCAGATTACTTAATCTTTGACTTGCGGCGCACCGATAAAGGACCGCATATAACATAAGAGAGAATTCACTTCAGCAATATGTAAACGTTAATATGCCAAATTCAACACGAACGGATAAACCATCCGAGCGACATAGAAAAGGCATGGCGCTTGATGTCCGTTTGGAGTGTCTGATGATAGCCATAAACGAGGATTGTTCAGACCTCGAAGCTAACGAGGTTAATGGCACACTGGTTGTAAGATTGAAAGACGGCGTTAAGATAGAGATTGTGCCGAAGAAACGTGGCCGCCCAGCTTGGTTGCATGCAGAGGAGTAAATAGTCGTTCATTCTGCCTTCTTTCTTAGCAGCCTTCTCTGCGCCTCCCTCTGCGACCTGTTCACTACCCCCCGAGCTGCGGGAAGCTGCATTTCACTCATCTTCTGTTTCATCTGCGCCAGCTCATCCATCACACTGATTGCTTCTATGGTCCGCAGGGCGCGGCCGCAGGTTGAGCACATTATATTGCCGGGCTGGTTCTGGGCCTTGCAGACCGGGCAGGGCATCATTTCCACCGGCTTGGGCTTGGTTACCGGCACCCCCATATCGTAGAGTTCCAAAACTGCACCCGAAGCGGTTTCGCCATCAAGCTGGACATAAGTTGCGTGCATCCTGCTTGTCTTGCTCCAGCCCATTATGTCATTCATAATAGGAAGGGCGAGCTTGGGTGCCATGCGAGTGGCTGCCGAGTGCCTGAACTGGTGCACCCATATCCTCTTGCCTAAATTGGCGCGCTTGCCTATGGATTTTATGATGAAGCGCAAGCCCCGGTCGCTAAGAGCCTCTCCCAGGTGGTTCATGCTGCTTGAAACCCATAATGGGGAATTCGGGTTGTTGCGCATTGGGTGCTTGTTTAGGTAGGCCCGAAGGTAGCTTACGCTCTCAACTAAGGGGAATTTACGAACTTTAGGGGTGGCGGAGTAGGATCGGATTTTGGCTGTGTGCAGGTGGAGCAGGTAGAAATTGCCCTTGTCCTCCAAATCACTTATGGTTAGCTTGAGGAATTCAGAAGAACGGGCCCCGCACTCCCAGAGGGTATAGACTAGCGCGGATTCAAGCTCACTGTTGCAGGCCTTGAGAAGCGTTTGGAGGTCGTCCCTGCTTAGGATGTCGCGGCTTTCGAGTTCGTGTGTTTCAATGTTGAGTTCGGTGCGGTTTATCTTGGCAACGCAATGGGGGAAAGAGTCCCCACCGTTCAGGTAGTGGTAGAAGGTTTTGAGGCCAAATGCCTTTCGGAGCTTGGTCCAGCCCGCGTAATCGCTCCTTCGCAGCTCGACTATCAGTTCCTCAATGTCCTCTCGCGTGCAGTCCATCCAGGGCTTCTTTATGAGCCTGCCGAACCATATTATGTCATCCAGAAGGCAGCGGCAGCGCGATACTGAGATGCCCTTGCTCTCCATATGGCTTATAAATTTCAGGAGGGGAACCTTATTTGCCGGCAAAAAGGCCTTGTCATTCTTGAGGACTTCCTTGAAATGCACAAGCCGGACAGCATCATAAGATGCCGTGCCTGAGTAAGGAGTGGTGGTTTGTGAGCTCAAGTCCATGTAATGGTAAATGCGTAAGAAGTATATAAAGGCATATGTAAATATCTGGCAGTAAAACAGGGGGTCGTGGCGTAATCTGGCAGCGCGGCAGGCTCCAGAACTCGCGAAAGCGAATACAGAAACCTGCATGTAAGGGTTCAAATCCCTTCGATCCCATCAGCATCGAGCGGCGAACCGCTCGACACAGTCGCCTTGAGAGGCGACTTGTCGATAAGTTGTCCGACGCATCGGACAACTGTATCGATGTCTGATGCATTTTCCTTCGGAAAATGCACATTCCCATAAGGGGCACTATAGATTCACCCGCCCCCCTTGAGGGTTTCATACAGTCGGACGGCGAACCGTCCGACTTATGAATAAGTCGAGCAATGTGCATTTTCCTTTTTGGAAAATGCATCAGACGTTGCCCGTAGGGCAACGCTGAAGCTCGACTGTATTCATCCCCCAAGGAAACCTTATTTTCCTGTTTCTTCTCTGAGGTGTCACCCCCCAATGCAATCACGCGACATGGGGTTCACCCCTGCATGCATCACTGGCATTTGCAAACCATTTTTCTTCTTTTGCATCCAAACTAGAACCATGTCGCCGATACGCATGATTGGCATGCTCCTGCAGATAATCGGAGTAATCATCATGTTCTACGGCTTTTTCAACCTCGTTGGCGGCATACAGGCAACAATGTCCGAATCCATTGGCGCGATGCGGGCAATAGCATCTGAAAACGCGGCATCCGGCAAGCAGCTTGACGAAAATCAAATAATGGGGGGCATGCAGGACCGCGTGCAGCTTTACATATTCTATCTCGGGCTGGGGCTTGTGCTCGAAGTGGTCGGGCTTCTCATGCGCTCGCTTGACGATTACACTGGCTGGCTTACGCGCCGTGGTCAATCTGACAAATTCAGGGAAAGCAGGCGCATGCGCATCGGCAGGTTCCTGGAAGAATGGTGAAAAAATGGCAGAGCTTCTTTACCTAAGCGACTCATACCAAAAGGAATGCGATGCGAAAATAACTGCAGTGCTAGACGGCGGCAAAGTTGCTCTTGACAGGACAATATTTTTTCCTGCGGGCGGCGGTGTGCCAAATGACACGGGAAAAATCATCTGCGGCGATAAAGAATATTCAATTGCAAATGTGAGAAAAGAAGGCGGGGAAGTAGTGCATTATATTGCGAATGCGGATGCAAATCTATCTGCTGGCTTGTCAGTGCATTGCGTGCTTGACTGGGAGCGCAGATACCATCTGATGCGCTCGCACACGGCAGCGCACACGCTTGCAGCAATACTTTATCGTGAGGACATGGTGCTAATCACCGGCAATCAAATTGAGATGGACAAAATAAGATTTGATTTCAACCTTGCGCAATTCGATGCTGAATTCCTAAAATCGCGCATAGAGCGTGCAAATGCGGCCATGAAAGAGGGGCATGCTGTGAAAATATCTTCCATGAAGAGGGAGGACGCATTCAAAATCCCAGAAATAGTAAAGCTTGCATCTGCGCTGCCGCCTGCCATCGATGTGCTTCGAATCGTTGAAATAGAAGGCGTGGACATCCAAGCCGATGGCGGCTGCCACGTGGCAAATACCTCTGAAGTGGGAGAGATAGAATTCGTAAAAGCCGAGAACAAGGGCAAGGAGAACAGGAGGGTCTATTTCAGGCTGAAGAACTAGTATTTTATTGCATCCCCGCTAATCCATACTCAATATGATGAGCTGCAGGTTTGCTGATGCCCCGGCTTCGGGTGTGCGCGAAAAACCATGATTCCGCTCTTGCGGAATATGGTCGTAAGGTCTTCGACCTTCCGAACGCGCACACCCTCGGTGGCGATGATGACATTCTGGAGCTCTGATTAACCTTCAAACAGCAGCGCAGCCCCCACTGCAGATGGATGCTCCAGTTTTGCCTTAACAATCTTCATGCTTTTCAGCCTCGGCAGGCATTCTCGCTGGTAAGATTTTTTCACAATGCCAAACAGCGGCGTTCTGCAGTATGCTTCTGAAAGAGAGCCCCCAAGCACGATCATTTCTGGGTCGATTATGTTCGCAAGGCTTGCAAGGCCGATCCCAAGGACCGACGCCGAATTTTTCGCAAGGCACTCACAAGCAGTGCCCTTCGCTTCCATTATCTCCTTAGCACTTCTGGCAATGCCTGTGGCGGCAAAATGCTGCGCCTCGATTCCAGCACCGCCGCAATATCTCTCAAAGCACCCATGACCGCCGCAAGGGCATGCAATGCCCCTGCCAAAGAGCTTCATATGCCCTATCTCGCCTGCCTGTGAATGTGCGCCATGAAGAAGAGCACCGCCTCCAAATGCGCCCGCTGCCATTTTCCGCTGCCTGATAGCCGCCCCAGCATTTTTTGCATCCATCGCACTTATGATGCCCCCACCGATTCCCGTTCCGATTGTGATGCCCAGAACATCCCTGCAGCCAATTGCTGCGCCCATCCTCCATTCAGCAAGCGCAAAGCACTGCCCGTCATTGCCAACGCGCACATCCGCACCGGTTTTTTTCTCAAGATATTTTTTCACATCAAACTTCCCCTGCAAATCCCGGTTCGGCATGAGAAACACCGTGCCGTCCTCAACCTGGCCGGCCATGCACACTCCAATTTTTTCTGCGTGCCCTCTGCTAATTTCTTTGGCAAGCCAAGCTGCAGCATCAATTATTTTTGCAAATCCGCCCCCTGAAGTCGGAATTTTTTTTGCTGCAAGCACTTTACCGGCATGCATGGCTATGGCAACTGTTTTGGTCGCCCCAACATCGATGCCAACAACGCCTGCCATTTTTCAAACCCTTATCTTTCGCATGAAGTAGTCTGATGCGATCTCTGGGAACTTCGCAACTATGCCATCAGTGCCAATTATCCTTGCTTTTTTCAGCTTTGGCAAAAAGTTCTTCGGAATGCCTATCTGTGCCGCATTTCTGATGCAATCGCGCAATGCGGCATCGGCATCCGTAATATGCCGTTTTTCCACGCTCACCAGCCTCTCGTGCTCCACGTGCAAATTGTAGGCGCCCTCATGCTTCTTTAGGAACGAATCGGCATCCTTGCCAAAATACACTGCAGGTCCGATTGATTTTTTCACCGCAGGCAGGCGTCCGTTGTCCAGCTCGTACATGACTAGGCATATGTTCGAGTCGCTCCAGTAATAGTAGCCGAACACGAGGAAGTCAAGGTCCTCAAGATGATGCTTGATTGCAAGTGCAGCTTTTTTCAGCTGGGGCCAGAGGATGTCCTCTGCCACCATCGGCGCCGGGAATGTAAGCCCAAGCACGGCAGTCTTGCGCTGCTTCACCCTCACAAGCAGCTTTGCTTTTTCAACAACCGCCTTTTTCGGGAAGAAGAATTCCTCGGACGGGCTTGCAAGGAACTGCCTTGCCGCAAGCACGAATCGGTAAAGCGAGGTGCGCGACACCACTGCGGCAACGTTGCGGCGCCTGTCCACGGGGTCAATGACAATCATGGGCGAATCAAAGAGCTTTCGCAAGTCTTCTGTGTGGTGCTTCTCAATATCAATGACCGGATGCTTCCAGCCGCCTGCTGCCTCAAGCAATTTTTCAAACGAGCCATGGTGCAATATGAGAAGCTCGCACAAATATCCTGAGAAGCCCTCGACGCGAAGCTCTGCGCCATACACGCCCTGCGCCTTGAGGAATTTTTTGAGAAGCCGCACATCCCCCTTTTGCTCATCCGTCATCTTGCCGTTGATATATGTGGTGTGAAGCTGCGAGCGGTCAACACTCGAGCCCCTGTCTTCGGACTTGCTTATTTTGAATGCCGGCACTATGTCGGCGCGGTGGCTTGGGAAAAACACCTTGAGATACGGATGTTCAGCATACCCTATTTCCGTTCTGCTGCCCTTCATTGCTTTTTTCGCAATTCGCATGCCTTCCTCAGTCATCTTGTCATGCGAATAGCCCTCCTTTGGGAATAGCAGGAATATGTCAAACTCGTGGTTCTCGGACAGGTTTGTGCCCTTGGCCATAGAGCCTGCAAGCATCACTTCTGCCCCTGAGGGCATGTGTGGGGTTATCCTATCTATGAGCTTTGCCGCGAGCCTCATGTCCTCTAGCCGCTCATGCTGCGCTGGGGAAATCCTTGGAAGAACCGATGAGAGCACATCGTCAATTTTCCTGCCTGCCATGAGAGGCAAACTCACGATGCATTATTAATTGTATTGGAATTTCCATTTTCCAATACTGAAAAAATCTTCGATTTTTTCATGGTAACGGCTGGCCTGATTCGCAGGACAAATAGCGGTTGTTATTCGCCTGCAAAAAACTCGCCAATGACGGAATAAACCGGCCCTCCGCTTGCCAATTGGCTAGCAATCAGCGCAAAAGACGCAGCTTCAAATGCCCCGAAATCAAAATCCGCGTATTTTTTTGCAAACTCCTGCAAATCGCATCTTGCCTTTGCCCGCCCTATTGTGAGGTGCCCTGAGAATTTTTCATGGGGAAAGCCCAACTGTGCCAATGCCGCATCTATTTTTGCAGCCAATGCGCCCAATTCCGCGGATTTGCACCCCAGCCAGATTGCATTCGGGCGCGTTATGGACGGGAATGCCCCAAAGCCGCAAATGGAAACGCCAAACTTATCGAATGCAACTGTTTCCAGCGCTTTTTTCACTGCCGCCGCTTTGGTTTCATCCGCTTCCCCAAGGAATTTGAGCGTGAGATGCATGTTTTGAGCTGCAACCATCCTTATTGGCAATCCAGATGCAACCATTTCCCTTGCGATTTCCGCGCCCTTTTCCCTTATTTGGGCCGGAACCTGCACTGCAATGAATAATCTCATGAAAAAAGCCCCATTACCCTCTTTTCCATCTCCTGCAAATATTTTTAACCTAGACCCGAGATGTAATGGCATGAGAAAAGCGCTATTCATACTGTTGCTTCTTGCCATTCCCATTTTCGCAATCGAAGTTCTGACGCCTGTGCAGGCAAACGTCGGCTCCAACGAGGAACTCTACCTCGGCCGTGTCGGGCCTGGACAGACGGTCTTTTTCTCCGTGCAGCCAAAGATTTGGGAAGGCGGCGTGCACGGCATAGGCGGCAGGTGGGACCAGATTGTTTTTTCCAACGTTCCCCCTGGCTGGACAGGCTCCCCAAGCAAACTTTATGCAGATCCGCTTCAGGCAGAGCTCCAAGTCGCCCCTGATGCCCGCGACGGCAGGTACATCGCAAAGGCAACCATAGTTGACGAAGAGGGAGGGGAGAAGCTTGGGAACATCCCGATCAACCTTGCAATCGAAGTGGACCGCAAGGTGCTTGAAATGGAAATCGCGCCATCATCTATCCAAACCGGCGCCGGGCAGCCTGCGCGCTACTCAATCACGCTGCGAAACACCGGGGTTGCAAACGACGTTTTCACGCTTGCCTCAAGCGGGCTTCCCGACTGGAACTTCCAGCGCAACCTGTATGTCCCTGCAGGCTCCTCAAAGAAGGTCGCATATGAAATAGTGGGCAATGAGGAAGGCATGTATCCGATTAAGATAATCTCAAAGTCCACGTCATCGCCCCTGATTGTGCGCTCACAGGATGTGCGGCTTGATGTCAAGACCGACCTGATATCCGACTTCAAGGCAACAAGGAACGGCGTGCTGCTCTTCCCGTTCCTAGAAGGCCCGCTCTACTTTGCCGTAAGCATAATTTCCAACTTCCTCTAGCTTTCATATCTGCAAATGGTGTTTCCGTGTCAACAGACTCTATCCCAGAATACAAGCCCGCGCCGTTTCCGCGCGTAAAGGGCAAGGCAAGGGATGCGGCTGCAAAATTTGCGGCAAGGAAGATGCTGTCTGCTAAAAAGCTCAACTTGGATAAAATAAAAAAGGAGGCAAGCGCAGCATTTCATCTCCCGGGCGTGCTTCGCAATTCGGATATACTAGCAGCAATTCCAAAGGCAAAGCGCAATCGCGCCATCCTCTCGCTTCTTCTTCTGCGCCCCAGCCGCACCATTTCCGGCATCTCGCCAGTTGCCATAATGAACAGGCCGCTTGATTATTGCCCGCACGGAGTGTGCATCTACTGTCCCAAAGGGCCGAATGCAGCCAGGAGCTACACTGGGCATGAGCCTGCTGCAATGCGCGCAATACAGCATGCCTATGACCCTGCTGCGCAGGTGGCTGGCAGGCTTGCGCATTACCATGCGCTTGGGCATGTCACTGACAAGTGCCAGCTCATTGTGATGGGCGGCACATTCCTTGCGCAGGATGCAAAATACCGGGAGAGTTTTGTAAAAGGTGCATTTGATGCCTTCAATGGAAAAAAAGCTGCAAATCTGGAAGCGGCAAAAAAACTGAACGAGCATGCAAAAAACCGCATAATCGGAATCACATTTGAAACCAAGCCCGACTGGGCAAAGGAAGGGCATGTTGATGAGATGCTGCGGCTCGGGGGAACGAGCGTGGAGATAGGCGTGCAGCAATTGTCAGATGAAATTTACACGCGCGTGAACCGCGGGCATACATTGCAGGATGTGATTGATGCCACGCGCATCTGCAAGGATGCGGGCTTGAAAGTAACATATCACATGATGCCTGGCCTGTTCAACACGCCGCAAGGAGATATTGAGAATTTCCACCGCCTCTTCTCAGACCCAAATTTCCAGCCTGACATGCTAAAGATATACCCGTGCCTTGTGGTGCCGGGCACAGAGCTTTACAAAATGTGGAAAGAGGGCAGATATTCCCCGTATGACACCGAAACAGCAGCACTGGTTATTGCTGATGCCACTAAATATTTCCCCAAATACGTGCGCGTGATGCGTGTGCAGCGCGACATCCCGGTGAAGCTCATTGCCGCGGGGGTGAAGCATTCCAACCTTGCGCAAATTGTTGAGCAAAAGCTGCACGCGCGAGGGGAAAAATGCAGGTGCATACGGTGCAGGGAAGCGGGATTGGCAAAGCTAAAGCACGGCACTGTTGCAAAAAATGCAAAGCTTTGCCGCCTCGATTATGCGGCATCCGGCGGATTGGAAATATTCCTGTCTTTTGAGGATGAAGGGCAGGATTTGCTGATTGCTTTCCTGCGGTTGCGCATTCCAAGCGCCGATGCGCATCGGAAAGAAATCACTCCACATACTGCAATTGTGCGCGAATTGCATGTCTATGGGGAGGAAGTTGCAATAGGCTTGGAAAAGGAAGGAGCGTCGCAGCATCGAGGATTTGGAAGCAAACTGCTTGCAGAGGCGGAAAGAATAGCGCGAAGCGAATTTGGAAAAAAAAAGCTTGCAGTCATTTCCGGCGTTGGCGTGCGCGAATACTATTACAAGCGCGGCTATTCCCTTGACGGGCCTTATGTCAGCAAAAAACTCTGATTCGAAGCCCGCGGCACGCGCTCAGCCGCCTCCTAAACGGCACCGACTTTCAGTATGCTTCCAATGACATAACCTGCAATAGCCGCAAGCGCACCTACAAGAAGCATCTCTGCCCCGCTTCCCTTCCAATCCCCGACTGTCATCTTTGCTTTCAGCGCGCCTGTCCCGAATAGGACTATGCCAGAAACTGCAATGGAAACACCTGCTGCCAACGCGACATCATTTATGAAAAAATAGGGCGCAAGCGGTATTGCCGAGCCAAGCATGGTGGAAATCCACACCTTTGCGCCTTTTGTGAGCGGCCCCATGCTACCGCCATCCTCCAAATGTGAAGTCAATCTCCTTTTTGCAAATGCAAGCTTCTGCCCGGCAAGGTCGCTTTTTGCAAGTATTTTTTCAGCCTCTTTTTTCGTGAAGCCCGCATCTTTTGCATCCTTAACCTCGTAATGCACCGCGGCTTTTGTGGAGGTATATGCGCACGCGCCCATTGATATGGACTCTGCAAACATCGCTGCAAGTCCGGACACTATGACAAACTGCACATCCCCAGTGGATGCGAACACTCCCAAAGAGATGCCAAGGACATTGACAAGTCCGTCCTGCCCTCCGAGAATGATGTCCTGGAGGTGTATTGCCGGATTATGGGATGCCATACGCGGAATTTGCTGAATCGGTTTAATAATAACAGCGTTTTGCACACGGCTTGCGCGCAATTCTTCCCATCCGCCTGCATATTTAAACCGCTTGCGTGCTTTCTAATCCCATGGCATTCGGCACATATGTCAAGGGCGCGCGCGCAGAGCGGGAGCTCATAAACAAATTCTCCGAAAACGGCTTCAATGTGATACGCGCGGCAGGAAGCGGCGTGAATTCCCTCTCACCTGACTTGCTCGCATTCAAGCGCGGCATGCAGTATGCTTTTGAATGCAAGGCATGGGATTCGGGTTCGCTTTCCTTTGAGAAGGAAAAAGTTGCAGGCATGAAGCGATGGGAGGACAACACCGGCATCACATTTCTTATCGCCTGGCGCGTGAGCAGGGATGGCTGGTATTTCCTGCCTTTGCACGCACTTGTTGAGCAGGAGAAAAGATTCACGATAACACTGAAAAAAGCAAAGATGATCGGGCAGCGGATAGAGGACGTGTGCAAGTAAGTGCACTATGCCATCCTGAATTCAAAGTTGCAGTGGCTGCTGCCAACCCCGAACGCCTCCTGTATTTTTGCAATGCCCCTGTCTATTTTTTCCGGGCTGTTCACCAGGGTAAGGCGAAGCCAGCCATCCCCATCCGGCAGCCCGAAGCATACCCCTGGTGTCAGTGCAACCCCGTGATTTTCTATGAGGCTTACGGAAAGCTCCCAGCTGTTTGTCCCTGGGACTTGGAAAAACAGGTTGAAGCCACGATCAGGCTCGAGAATGCCAATGCGCCTGATTTTGCCCAATTCCCGCACCGCATACTCTTTTGCGGCAGAAAGGAACATTGCATTTGCATGCTGCTCGCGCAAATACAGCTGCTCGTCCGCATCTGCGCCATCGGTTTTTTCCCCTCTGGC
>JAGVIA010000104.1 GCA_020056305.1 archaeon
AGAGAAGCAAAAGTTGAGGCAGAGCAGATGCGCTTGGTTTCTTTCTGCTGAGCCTTCACATCAAGAAGCCCACGCCTTCAGGCGTGGGTCATTCACCTGGCTTATGATGCGCACGTATTTGCCGATGGCAACAAGCGCACTGCGCTTCTCACTGTTGCCGCTTTTCTTTTTGCAAACGGCTATCGCATTGCCGCGGAAGGGGAAGAAAAGCAAGTCGAGCTGGCGGCAATTATGAAAGATATTGCCGAAGGGAAAAAATCAATATCTTCAATCAATGGATGGCTGGCTAGCCAAGTTAAAGAGCTTGATTATGGCAGTCCGCGAAAGTTTCTCGGACAAGCATAATGGCAAACCCGGCGTAGCAGCACAAGCTCCATGTCGAAAAACTTTCCGGGTTTGCTATAGGCTTGCCAATTGCTAATCAAGCAAGCTGTTCCTGTCCCCTGTCACAAGATAGTTTGTGGCATGCGTTATCCTAAGCGCGTTGTCCGCAGCCCGCTCGTAGTATTTCCCAATCATGTACGTCCGGAATGCAAGCTCTGCCGAGCGCGGGCTTTTTGCAACATGCTCCTTCATCCTTTCCAAAAGCTCGTTCATGTACCCGTCGTTTTCGCTCTCCAGGCGCACAATATCCGCCTTGAGCCCCAAATCGCGCCTCACAAAGCCGTGTGCAGACAGCCGCAAGGCCTCCTCTGCGGTCTGCTCAAGCGATACAAGCTCTGCAAGCCCTGCGGCTATTTTCGGCTTTAGCAATTTTGTGGTCTGCGCTATTTCCGAGGCATAGCTCCCGCAGCGCTCAAGCTTCCTGCCAGTCACAAGCGCCGCAGTGATAAATCGCAAATCCGCGGCAACGGGCTGTTGCCTTGCAATGATGTTGAGGCATTTCTCCTCAAGCTCGACAAAAAGCCTGCGCGAATGCCGCTCATCCCTTATTGTCTTCGCACAGCATTTTTTGTCCCAATTCTGGACGCATTCAATCGACAGGCGCAGAAGCCCGCAAACCCTATCGCAAAGCTTCTCAACATCTGAATTTACCGACTCAAGCTCCCGCAGATATTGCTCCCTCACCATGCCAACACCCCTATCCGAACCTTCCAGTCAGATACATTTCAGTGCTTTTTTCCTTAGGCTTCTCAAACATCTCGCTTGTCTTTCCAAATTCAATTATTTTCCCCAGATAGAAATACGCGGTGTAATCCGATATGCGCGCAGCCTGCTGTATGTTGTGCGTGACAATGACTACTGTGTATTTTTCCTTGAGCTTGTTTATCAGGTCCTCGATTTTTGCAGTTGCAATAGGGTCAAGCGCAGAGCACGGCTCATCCATCAGCAGGACTTCCGGCTCTATTGAAAGCGCGCGCGCGATGCAGAGCCTCTGCTTCTGCCCGCCCGAGAGCTCCATTGCGGATTTCTGCAAATCATCTTTTACCTCGTCCCAAAGCGCCGCCTCGCGCAAGCTGCGCTCCACAACCGCATCAAGCTTCCGCCTGTCATTTTTACCATGTATCATCGGCCCGTATGCGACATTCTCGTAAATTGATTTTGGGAACGGATTTGGCACCTGGAACACCATGCCCACTTTCTTGCGAAGCATTACAACGTCTGTCTTTGGGGAATACACTTCAATTCCCCCAACCCTTATTTCTCCACTCACCCTGCAACTGTGGATTATGTCATTCATCCGATTTATGCACCTCAAAAACGAAGTCTTGCCGCAGCCAGAGGGCCCGATTAGCGACGTGGTGCAGTTTGCCAAAATGTCCAAGGTAACGTCAAAGAGCACCTGCTTCCTGCCGTACCAGAGGTTCACATCCCTCGAATGTATCATTTCCTTCAATTCACCACCTGTATTTCCTCCTAAAGTGCGACCTTACTATTATCGCCGCAAGGTTGAGCGCAAGCACGAGCCCAAGCAGCACAAGCGCAGTCCCATACTGCAGGTGCTCGGTTGCCTTGAGGTTGAATGATTGCGTGGAAAGTATGTAAAGATGATAGGGCAGTGCCATTGTCTGGTCAAATACCGAAGACGGAAGCGAGGGCAGGAAATATGCGGCAGCAGTAAAGAGGATTGGCGCAGTCTCGCCTGCTGCCCTGCTCACGCCTAATATTAACCCCGTAAGCAATCCTGGAACCGCATAGGGCAGCACGCTGTGCCGTACTGTCTGCCACTTGGTTGCGCCAAGCGCAAGTGATGCCTCGCGAAACGAGTGCGGCACGGAGAGAAGCGCTTCCTCTGACGTCTTTATGATGATGGGCAATACCATGAGCGCAAGCGTTAGGCTTCCCGCCAGCATGGAGGCGCCAAATCCGAAAAACGCCACGAACAGCGCAAACCCAAACAGCCCAAAAACAATCGAGGGCACACCTGCAAGGTTAGTTATTGCAGCGTCAATAAAAATAATCGTCCTGCTCTGCGCAGAATATTCTGTCAGGTAAATGGCAGTAAGCACGCCTGTTGGGAATGCAAGCAGTATCGCGCCAATTGACAAAAGCAGCGTGCCCCAGATTGCAGGGAATATGCCGCCTTGTGTCATGTGATTTTTAGGGGCCTCAGTCAAAAATTCCCAGCTTATTGCGCCAGCACCCTTGCTTGCGATGTCAAATATGATGACAAAGAGCACTGCAACCACCATCAATGCGCACAGCTTGAGCAAAGTGAATGCCAGCCATTGCATATGCTTCCTGTTCATGAGTTCTGCCCCCGCTTGACAATCATGCTTGCAGCAAGGTTCACTGCAAAGCTTATGGCAAAGAGAATGCATCCTACCATGAAGAGCGCAAAGTAATGCGCGCTGCCCTGCGCCACCTCGCCCATCTCGGATGCTATTGTGGAAGTCATTGCGCGCACCGGGTCAAGAAGCCCTGTTGGCATTATCGACGCATTTCCTGTTGCCATGAGCACCACCATTGTCTCGCCGATTGCGCGCCCAAACCCAAGCAAAATGGCAACAGTTATGCCTGGCATCGCTGCAGGCACTGCCACATGCCGGATTGTTTCCCAGTGCGTTGCACCCATGGCAAACGAGGCTTCCCTAAAGCCCTTTGGCACTGCGCGCAGCGCATCTTCGGAAATTGTCTCTATTGTGGGCAATATCATGACTGCCAAAATCAGCGCGCCGTTAAGCGCAGTGAGCCCTGATGGCACGCCGAATGCCAGCGAGATGAGGGGCGCAAGCACGACAAGTGCAAAAAAGCCAAGCACCACTGAGGGTATGCCTGCAAGTATCTCGATTATGGGCTTGAGTATTTCCGCAAGATGCGGCGGGGCAATTTCCGATAGGTAGATTGCGCACCCAACCCCAAGGGGAATTGCAATTAGCATCGCGCCCAGAGTGACCACAAGTGAGCCAACGATAAGTGCAAGCATCTCATAGCGCGGATTTTGCGACGTGGGCTGCCAATCTGTGCCAAAAAATATGTGCAGCGGGTCGTCATACGCAAAAATCTTGTAGCCTTCCGCAAAAAGGAAAAGGAAAATGAGGGCGATTATGAGTATTGAGGCATGCGCCACTGCCGAGGCACCCCACTCAATCGCCCTCTCGGAAAGCTTTTTTTGCCCCAATAGCTCCCCCCTATACTCTGAAATATCCTGTCTCCTCAACAACTTTTTGTCCTTCCTCGCCTAATATGAAGCCGATGAATTCCTTTGCATCACCTGCAGGCTCGCCATTTGTGTAAAAGTTTAGGGAGCGCGCTATCGGATAGTCGCCGCTTTTGACGGTTTCCTTGCTTGGCAGGAAGTATGTTTCGTCCACGGCTTTTGCAATTTTGAGTATCTTGACGTCGCTTCGGTCTTTCGTGTACGCGACTCCAACATACCCTATTGCCGTCTTGTCCTGCGACACTGACTGCACGAGAAGCGCAGTGCCAGCCGAGTATTTGGAATCCTTTGCATAATCCGCGTTTTTGAGCACGTGCTCCTTCATGAATTCATAGGTGCCCGAGCTTGATTCCCTTGAGTAGATGCCTATTTTTTCATCAGGTCCCCCGACATCTTTCCAGTTTGTTATCTCACCCTTGAAAATCTTCCCCACCTGCTCTGAAGTGAGCTCGCTTACCGGGTTGTCCGGGTGCACGATTATTGCAATTCCATCGTATGCGACAATCGTTTTCACTGGATTTGCACCCTTTGCTTTTGCCTTCTCAATCTCCGATTCCTTCATGTCCCTTGATGCCTGTGCGATATCTGTTGTGCCGTCAATTATGGCTGCAATGCCGACACCAGAGCCGCCGCCTGTTATCGAAACTTTTTTTTGCGGATATAATGACATGTATTTTTCAGCCCAAGCCTGTCCCAGTATTACCATCGTGTCAGAGCCGGTCACCTTGAGCTGCTTTTCAGGCGCCCCCCCCTGCTGCCCGGCGCACCCAAAAAGAAGCACTGCTGCCACTACAATTGCCAATATTAATTTCATATCAGACGCCTCCGTGCCGAGCGGCACCAACCCGCGCAAAAGGAATGCAGGCAAGTATTATAACTGTTTTTTTGCGCGGCTTCAAAGGTGTTGTGGTGAATAACCCTTCCCGGAAACCATAGCTATTTCTGCCTTCTCTGCTCTTCCTTGCCTGCTGGGAGGCAAGGAGGCCCCCTATGGATGAAAAACCCAAGCCCAAGAGAGACTGGAAGAAATATGAGGCTGAGCTGAAAAGGCGCTCAGCCAAGAGGATAAATTTCCTCTTCAGGAAACCATCAAAGGCTCAGCTTGAGAAGGAACTTAGGCATATGAACAAGGGCAAGAAGGGGAGGGTTTTTGAAATTCCGGAATCTGTTGTTGGCTTCTCAGTCTTCTTCAAGACTTCTTTTCGCGTGAATGACAGGGATCTGGCTGCCTTTCTCAAGAGAGTGTTTTGGAATGACCCCCTCATTCCTGCACACATTTTAGGGCTTCAAAACAAAAACCTTTGCCCGTCACCTCCATCAAATACTCGTTTGGCGTTTTGTACTTG
>JAGVIA010000054.1 GCA_020056305.1 archaeon
GGTACGGCCATCTGCACCACATCAAGCAGAGTGCCGCAGACCCGCTGCCAGAAGGGAGCCGTTTTGACTATATCCTTAACTGCGCAGGCATTGCCTCCCCGATTTATTACCGCAAATATCCGATTGAGACGATGGATGCGAATGCCGGAGCAACAAGAAGCCTGCTGGAATTTGCATGCCGCAGCAAGATAAAAAGTATGCTTTATTTCTCAAGCAGCGAAATCTATGGCGACCCGCCAGCAGACCAGATTCCGACCAAGGAAGAGTACCGTGGCAATGTTTCCTGCACCGGGCCGAGGGCTTGCTATGACGAGTCAAAGAGGTATGGAGAGACCCTGTGCGTCAACTTCTGGAAGGCAAGTGGAGTGCCGGTCAAAACTGTTCGGCCGTTCAATGTATATGGCCCGGGAATGAAGATTGATGACAGGAGGGTCATCCCGGATTTCTTCCGGGATGCATTTGACGGCAGGGACATAGTGCTGCTCAGCGACGGGCGGGCGACCCGCAGCTTTTCCTACGTCTCTGACGCGGCGGACGGATTCATGAAGGTACTGCTCTCCGACTTTTCCGGCGAGGCATTCAACGTGGGAAATGACAGGGAGGAAATCACCATGGTCACGCTTGCAAATGAGGTAAGGGCGCTATTTGGCAATAAGATATCGGTGGTGTTTAAAACAAGCGATGATAAGAATTATCTGACGGACAACCCTGTCCGCCGATGCCCCGATTTGGGGAAGATACGGCGCCTTCTTGGATACGAACCAAAGGTGATGATAAGGGAGGGTCTGGGCAGGATGAAAGATTGGTACATGCAAAATAGGTGAGACACGTGAGGATTAGCATCATCGGGACAGGCTATGTCGGGCTGACCACTGCAGTCGGGCTCGCCTCAAAGGGCCATGATGTAATAGGCGTTGACAAGAGGCAGGAGCAGATAGACCTGATAAGGCAGGGGAAGTGCCCGATTTATGAGAAAGGGCTTGAGGAGCTGCTCCAAAAAACGCTCTCCAGTAGGAAGTTCACGCTGACGTCGGACACCTCAAACGCCGTTTCCGAAAGCGACATTTCGTTCATATGCGTCGGAACGCCGCAAGCAGAAGACGGGCAGATAGACCTTGGAGCCATTAGGGAGGTTGCGGAGGCCATCGGCATTGCGCTTAGGAAAAAGGATGGGTTCCATGCCGTGGTCGTCAAAAGCACGGTTGTTCCAGGCACGACGCTTGATGTCGTTGGAAGGATAGTGGAGGAAAAATCCGGGAAAAAGGCAGGTGCTGGCTTTGGCCTTGCAATGGTGCCTGAGTTCCTGCGCGAGGGAAGCGCGCTTTTGGATTTCCTTGAGCCAGACAGGATTGTGGTCGGGGTGGAGGATGCCCGGACTGAAAAGATGCTCTCTGAGCTTTTCAGGAACAGTTTCAATTCGCCAGTCATACTGGTCAACACGAAAACCGCAGAGATGATAAAATACGCCAACAACGCCTTCCTGGCGCTTTGCATCTCGTTCTCGAACGAAATTGCACAGGTGTGCGAGAGAAGCGGCGGCATAGACGCATATGACGTCATGGACGCTGTCACAAGGGACGGGCGGATAACGGTATACGGGGCGGATGGCAAGAAAGTTGTGCCCGGCATTGCAAAATATCTTATCCCGGGATGCGGATTTGGGGGGAGCTGCTTTCCAAAGGACCTTTCAGCCCTGTCGCATTTTGGCAAGAAGCTTGGCATAAAAAATAGCCTGGTTAGGGAAAGCCTTGAGATTAACGAGACGCAGATGCGCTCTGTGGCAGATTCAGCAAGCAGGATTCTTGGAGGCCTCAAAGGCAGGGCAGTCGCAGTCCTCGGGATTGCGTTCAAGCCTGAAACAGATGACGTCCGAAAGTCCCCGGCCATACCAATAATCGAAGGGCTGCTCAAAAATGGGGCGAAGGTTAGGGCTTATGACCCGCAAGCCCTTGCAAACATACGCAGACAGTTCGGAGGCAGCATCGAGTATTCGAAGTCCGCATCCGAGGCTTTATCAGGAGCGGAGATGGCAGTCGTGGTCACGCGCTGGAAGGAGTTCGAGAAGCTTGCACCGGAGGATTTCGCGCGTGCAATGAAAAAGGCGCGCGTGTTCGACTGCAGGGGGATATATGACAGGCACGCCTTCTCAAATAAGCTTGAGTACTACCGCATTGGGTACAGGGAGGCCTAGCCGCTGCAAGCATGCTCAGGCGCCCGTTTCCCCTCTTCCCCATTCCTTTTGCATCTGCCTCAATCCCGAATCCAAGCCAACATGCTCAACCCCGGCAACCGAATAGGCCCTCCCTGAATCAAGCAGTATGTTTGGCCGGGCTGCAGAGAGGTTGAATGATGCAGCGCTTACCGGAAGCACGCTTTCCTTGGGATGCCCGAATATTTCGGCTACCTTTACTGCCCAGTCAAAGCGCGAAACATAATCCGGCCCTGCGGCATTGAAAACGCCCTGCTTGCCGCGCGACAGCAGCTTTAGGGCGAGCTCGCAGAAGGCTGGGACGAATGTCGGACAGTTGAACCAATCCACCACTTCAGTTGCCGTCCCTCCGGCCTGCAGCTTTGCGATTGTGCGCGTCACGGTGTTGTCCTTGTGCCATTCCTTTTTCCAATAATACGGCTGGTCTATGCGGAGTACTAAGTAGGGAATGCCGGATCCCCTCACTAGTATTTCACCCTCAAGCTTCGTCCTCCCGTAATAGTTGGGCGCAAGCGAAAGCGAGGGGATGTCGTCCTCTGTGTAGGCACGATTTGATGCAGAGGCGGGAAACACATGGGAGGTCGACACATAGACGAACACTGCATCCTGCCCCTTTGCAAGCAAGAGCATATTATCGGTTGCATCCACGTTATGCCGCCTTGCAAGGGCGTGGTCCTTCTCGCACAAGTCGACGTTAGCAAGCGCGGCACAATGGATTATGGCATCGTATTTGCCAACTGAGAGAGCCGACACCTGCTTTGATTCAGATACATCCAATTTTTTTCCTTGCGCCCCGGGAATGCTGCAATCGTGCGAAAGGTATGTGTATTCGACATCGTGCCCGCCGGAAATAAAATGCTCGCACAGCCTGTAGCCGACAAATCCGCTGCCGCCCGTCACAAGGATTTTCATATCGCATCCCTAGAGTATTTCCGGCCTTGGGATTGGCACTATGAATTTGCCGCCCGATGCCCTAAACTCAGACTGCTGCTTCATTATCTCTTCAGAGATGTTCCATGCAAGGATAAGCAGGTAGTCCGGCCTATCCGACTTGAGCCTCTCCGGCCCGCATATGGGCACGTGGACCCCGGGAACAAGGCGGTTCTGCTTTGAGGGGCTCCGGTCGACTATGTATTCCACGAGGCCTGGCCCGATTCCAAAATAATTAAGGAGAGTCGTGCATTTGGCAGGCGCCCCGTATCCTGCAACCCGCTTGCCCTCTGATTTTAATTTTTTTAGCATGGCAAGCAGCTCGTCCCTAATCGACGCTATTTTGCCCGCAAAATCCCGGTAAGTCTCAAGCTTGTAGAGGCCGAGTGTCTCTTCCTCATTTAGAATCGCTTGCACGTTTTGGCTTATGGCATGCCCGCCTCCCTTTTTCTGCACGTAGATGCGGAGCGAGCCCCCGTGTATCGGGATTTTTTTCACGTCAAACACTTCCATCCCAAACATGCCGAACAGGTGCATCACTGGCTTTAGCGAATAGTAGCACAGGTGCTCGTGATATATCGAATCAAACTCCATGTGGGAATACAGGCTTGCGAGGTGGTGGAACTCGATAATCATGACTCCCTGTTGCGCAAGGAGTATTTCCATCCCGCGGACCAAGTCATGCAGGCCTGCCACATGCGCAAACACATTGTTGGCAATAATGACATTGGCTGTCCCACGCTCCTCCTTGAGTTTTGCCGCAGTAGACGAATTGAAAAAGTCGTTTATAGTGTCCACGCCCGCCTCCCTCGCGGCCTTTGCAACATTTGCCGCAGGCTCGAACCCAAGCGCGCGAACCTGCTTCCCCTGAAAATTTTTCAGCAGCACGCCATCGTTGCTCCCAATTTCCACAACAAGCCCGTTATCGCCCGCGTATTTTTCTGCAATCTCCGCTGCAAAGTCGGCAAAATGCCTCTTTAGAGTCTCAACTGTCGAGGAGAAATATAGGTAATTCTTGAAAAGGATTTCCGGCGGGACAGTATAGCCAAGCTGGACCAAACCGCACTTCTCGCATAGGAAAAGCTCAAGAGGGAACGAAACCTCGCACTCTGCGTCATGCCCGGGCTCGGGGAAGCTGTTTGCAGGAGGGGTTGCGCCCAGAGACAGGAATTTTTGTATGTGGGGGCTTTCGCATATCCGGCATTTTGTGATTTGTGACAAGAACGTACCCCCGATCAACGCATTCTGCCTTGACTTCGCATGAGAATTTTAGAATTGCGGCTACTCTGTTCTGCTTCTTAGGCTTAAAAATTATTGCCCTGGAGATATCCAGTGGGAATGCCAAACACGGCAGGATAGCATCAGCTGGCATGTTTTATCTTTTTAGATGTAACTGGTATATGGGTAAGCTTTAGAGGAGCCTGGGATTGGCGCGGCATTCTTGCGAGGGGGTTGGTTTATGGAGAAGCTTTCAAGCGAGCTGGAAAGGTTTGCAACCCTGGTTTCCGGGGAAAAGAAGAGCAGTTCGGTTATTGTGATGCCCTCTGGCAAAAATACGGAGCTGCTCGCGCAGCATCTTGAAAACCTCTCCCATCAGAAGAAGATGGATTTTGACATCCTTGTCCTTGGCGAGATGCCAAAATCAGTTCCAAAATCACTTAGCGTGCTCCATTATGCAGAACGGGTTCCGCTTGGCTCCTCAGGCAGCTTTGGGATAGGCCAGATGCTCGGCTATGCGCTTGGCTATGATTTTGTGATAAATGCAGACCTCGACTGCCTTCCAAAATCCGATGATTTCATGGAAAAATTGATAGCGGCTGCCAAGGCGGAGGGCAAGGCCATCCTGCCGCTCTCTGATGAAGAGGGGAAAAAAGGGGTTTACTGCATAAACCGCTACGGGATTGTGCCGCGCGCGGTGATGGAGAAGGTCGGTTTCGAATATCTGATGTTCTTTAAGGGGGCTGAGGACATAGATTACCAGCTTCGGCTGGATTCGGCAGGCCTCCTATCTACTTCCAAAACCCTGGAAACGACTCACCCTTACCTGAGCATGGTGGTGTTCGAGGTTGCAACCAGGGGGACAAAATACCTGTATTATTACCGCGCGGGCCTTGCAATTCTCAACCTGACTCTCTATCACTCCATCATAAACGCGCGGCTAAAAGACAGCCTAATTTGCCTGGGTAGGCTGCTTTACAATTACTGCTATAGCTTCGCCTACGCCACCGTTGCAAGCAGGGTTTTGCTCCAAGCCACGCTCGACGCGTTTTTGATGAGGCTGGAAAAAAAGTACGATGGGTTGGGGTTCTCAATCCCCGAGCTTAAAGCACAAGCCTATAGCGAATGCGTTGCGCTTGATGTCGGAGCCGGCAATGCTGCCGGAACCGTCTATTTTATTGAATGGGAAGATGACATCGGGGCATTGGCAAAGGCAGTGCGGAGGGTTTCCCACATTTGGAAATTCATCTCGCTTGTTGGCAGGCGCGGCGAGTGCTTCAAGCCAAGCGGCAGGTTCCTCGAGCTGTATGGGTTTTTCATCCCGTACCTGATGTTCCTGAAGCCGGTTTTATACAAGGGGAGCGCATTTTCGTGGGGCAGGCACCCGGCATATTTGCTGCTGGGGCTTTTGCTGCTTGCAATCGCGCTCCCGCTCTTTCCATTCATGGTCCTCTTTGCCCAGTTAAGGATACTGATAGCTGGGGACTACCCGCCAAAAACCGCCAATGCGGCGCGGATGCTTAAGAATTTTGGGAAGGTTGTTTTGGAAGGATGATGCGATGGCAAAACCTAGCGGAAAAATTCTCTCGGTGTGCATACCGACTTACAACAGGCCGGAATGCATGAAAAATTCCTTGACCCATTATGCGCAGATAATACAGGGGGGGAACCTTGAAGGCAAGGTCGAGATATGCATCTCGGACAACTCGCCTAATGATGAAACCGAGAAAGTCGTGCGGCAGTTTTCAGGCAGGCTCGACATCCGATATTCGCGCAACGGCAATAACCTTGGCTACGACAGGAATGCCGTGCTTGCAGTTTCGCTTGCCTCCGGCCGGTTCGCCCAGCTTGTTGGGGATGAGCTTATGTACGGCAAGCAAGCCATGGAAAAGGCGGTCGGGCTTCTGGAAAATGATGAGTTTGATTCGCTCATGTTTGATGACGACGGCCTGTTCCCGGAATGTCATGGGATGCCCTACTTGGCCAAGGATGGCAGCATGTTTTGGAGGAAGGCCCTTTCATATGAGTGGGTGAAGCGGAGGAGCATAACCCACATCGACTTCATCATAATAAGGAGCTCTGACTTCAGGGAATACCTCAAGTTCCTTGGGGGGAGGATCGATGGTTTTTACGGCCTGACCTTCATCCAGCTCTCATTCTACTTTTTCTCGTTCAAAAGGAGCAGGAGAGTGTGCATAGTGGACACGGTGAACGAGCCAGTTGGCCCTAACGTCCCAGAGAGCTTGGGAGTCTATTTCCCAAGCGATGACGCGCGCGTCATTTATTACAAATACTTTTTTGAAATCAGGGAGTGCCGCAAGAATGGCATATTGAGCGAAGAGGAGTATACGCGGTTCAAAAGAAATTTCCTCTTGAGCGCCATAACCCATCTTCTTCGGATACGAACGCATATGTACCCGCCGATCTACAAAAAGGAGGAGGCAGACACTCTCAAGCACATCATCCTGGTTGAAAATGAATATGCCGGATTCGGGCAGACAGCGCTGTGGCTATTGCGCAAAATACTGTTCATAGAACCCTTGCCGTACCATCTCCTTTACCGGGCATTCGTGTTTTACCGGAACAGGATTCTGCGGAAGCCGCGCCCGAGCGCCTTGGAGCTGTACGAGCGCTGCCTGGACGGGGAAAAAATAGACAAAAGCAGGCTTTACAAGACAGATTTCTAGAATTTTGAGAGGAACTCATCGAATGCGCGCGTTACATGCGCCCTAAGCTTTGGGGTTATGCCCGGGTAGATGCCGATCCAGAAGGCATTGCCCATCATGTGGTCGGCCCGCAAAAGGTCGCCGACCACGCGGTATTTTTCTCCTTCGTATGCAGGCTGCCTGACAATATTGCCGCCAAAAAGCATGCGCATCGCAATGCCGTTTGACTCAAGATGCGCCACCAGTTCGCCTCTTGAGAATGGGGCGCCGCCCCTGATGTTAACCAGGTAGCCGAAATGGCTTGGATCAGCCCCGGGGTATGACTTTGGCAGAATGAAGAACTTCTCGTGTTTTTTAAAGAAATCCAAGTAGAAATTATGGTTTTCCTTCCTTGCTTCCATGAAGAGAGGGAGCTTCTTGAGCTGTGCGAGCCCTATTGCGGCGGACATATCAGTCGCCTTGAGGTTGTACCCTATATTCGAATAGATGTACTTGTGGTCATAGCCCATCGGGAGCCCGCCAATCTTCCAGCCGAACCGCTTGCCGCAGGTGTTGTCGCACCCTGTCTTGCACCAGCAGTCCCGGCCCCAATCCCTAAAGGACTCAGCTGCGCGCTTGAGAAGTGGATTGCTGGTAAGCACCGCGCCGCCCTCCCCCGTCGTGATATGGTGCGCAGGATAGAAGCTAAGGGTGGCCAAATCCCCGAATGTCCCGACCATTCTCCCGTTGACCATGGAGCCGAGCGCATCGCAGCAGTCCTCTATCAAAAAAAGGCCCCGTTCCTTGCAAATCCGGGAGATTTTTTCCACATCAAAAGGGTTGCCCAAAGTGTGCGCAACCATCACTGCGCGGGTACGGTCGCTTATTGCGCCTTCCACCATTCCAGCATCAATGTTATATGTATCCAGCTCGACATCCAAAAAGACAGGGACCAGACCGTTCTGGAATATTGGATTGATGGTGGTGGGGAAGGACGTGGCAGTTGTTATGACCTCGTCCCCCTTTGACAGCCGCCTGTTTCCGAGATACTTGCTCGTCAGTGCCGAAAGAGCAACCAGGTTGGCAGATGAGCCGGAATTGGTCATCATGGCATGCTTGAGCCCGAAGTATTTTGCCAGCTCTGCCTCGAACTGGTCGGTGAACCTGCCGGCAGTGAGCCAAAAGTCCAGGGCAGAGTCGACTAAGGCAGCCACTTCCTCCTCATCGAACACCTTGCCGGCGACTGGCACATTGACTGGGCCTGCCCCAGGCTGCTTGCCTAATTCGTCCCTGCGCCGCTGGAACTGCCTGGCTTTCGCAAGCGTCTCCTCCCGAAGCCTTTTTAGCTGCTCATCCATGGCTTGTGCACCATCACGCTATTCATACAGCAACGCATCTTTCAGCATTGGAAAAGATAAATCCCTCTTGGAGACTATGGGCTTCCCGCCAGAAAGCGGCCAGGCTATATTCAGTTCGGGGTCATTAAACACTATCCCCATGTCAGACTCGGGGGAATGCGTCTCGTCAGCCAAGTACAATGCACCCGAGCCATCCTCCAGGGTCAGAAAGCCGTGGGCAAAGCCCTTTGGGACAAAAACCCCAAGGCCGTTTTTTTCTGACAGCTCAAGTGCGTGCCAGCGCCCAAATGTCGGGGAGCTTTTTCGTATGTCTACAATCACGTCCCATATCCGCCCCTTGGTGCAGAAAACAATTCTTGCCTGCGGGGAAGGCTTGAGGTAATGGAGGCCGCGCAGAGTGTTTTTTCGGTTTACTGAATAGAACATCTCCCTGGTTTCAAAGCCAAGCTCCGCAAGAAAGTCCGCATCCGCCATCTTTATGAACCTGCCCCGCTCGTCCTCTGCCATAAATGGCCTAATGCAGAATGCTCCGCCCAACGGCAGATTCTCTTTTGAAATCTTCGTCATTGCCACACCACAAGGCCCAAAGGATTGGTCAGGGGGAGTTTGGCGGATGCCGCCTGCCCACCAGCCCGTCGTCCATGCGCTATTGCCCTCGCTTTGAAGCTCATTGATACCGGAGATATTTTTTGTACCAGGCGATTGTCCGCGCAAGCCCTGAATCAAAATCCCATTTTGGTTTCCAGCCAAGATTCCTATGCGCCTTTTCCGCAGACAGGTACTGCGACTGGATCTCATTTTGCGCAGAGTTCAAGATTGACGGCTTTAAGTCGGATTTCATCATCCGCAAGACGCGGCCCACGACCTCCAGGACCGATTGGGGCTGCTCAAGGCTGAAGTTGAACACTTCGCCTTTCTGCTCCCCCCGGAGCAAAAATTCCGCCAGGAGCATGTTCGCCTCCACTACGTCCTGCACGTAGATGTAATCGCGGACCATTTTGCCGTCGCTGCGGATCAGGAGGGGCTCCTTCATGAGAACCGAGCGGATTGCCCCAGGTATTATGCGGTTGAAGTTCAAGTCGCCCTCGCCAAAAATGTTGCCGCAGCGCGTCACTCCGATAGGCATGCCGTAGCTATGGAAATAGGAGGAGCATATCATTTCTGCGCATGCCTTCGAAGCGTCATAATGGTGGTTTGCGGCAAGCCGGTCGGTTTCCTTGTACGGCAGGCTGCCCTCGCCATATGCCTTGTCAGTAGACGCCACCACCAGCGCCTTTAGGAGCGTGCTGTTCCTAGCCGCCTCAAGCACGTTCCATGTCCCCTTTATGTTCGCTTCAAATGTGGAGAGCGGGGAACGGTTTGCGGTCCCTACGATTGTCTGCGCGCCAAGGTGGAAGCAGGCCTCGATCTCATACTCGTTTAGCACCCGCTCGATCAGGCAATAATCCTCAAGCTGGCCGCGTACAACAGTTGCCGCCTTGTCAAGGCCATCTTGGTAGAATATGCAGTTTGGCACGCCATCACGGACTAGGGCAACCACGTTTGCGCCGTCTGAAACCAGCCTTTTTGCGAAATGCCCACCTAAAAGGCCAGTGGCGCCAGTCAGCAGGACATTCTTTCCAAGCCATTTCATATGTTCACTTCCAAATTTTCCAAGGCCGCTTTCCTTCGTCCCACATCCTGTTTAGGTCCAGGTAATCCTTGTAAGTGTCCATTGCGTGCCAGAAGCCTTCGTGCTTGTACATGCCAAGCTTCCCATCTGCAGCAAGTTTTTCAAACGGCTTTGCTTCGAGCACGCACTCCTCCCCGCCGGATAGCCGGTCGAATATGTCAGCCTGGAACACGTAGAAGCCGCCATTGACATAATCCTCAAGGACCGGCTTTTCGACAAAGCTTTCGACCAGGTTGCCCTTGCCCTCGCGTATCAGGCCGAACTTCGAGTGCGGATGCACTGCACCAAGTGTCGCAATTGTGCCAAGCTTCTTGTGCAGCTTTATCGTGTCAGGTATGCTTATTGTGGAAACCGCATCCCCATATGTCGCAAGAAAGCAATCGCCGCCTATGTACCTCTCGATTTTTTTTATCCGCGACCCCGTCATGGCCTTAAGCCCAGTGTCTGCAAATGTGATAGTCCAGTCATCCGCCTCCGACGCCATGCGGTGTATAGTGTCGTGCATGCGGTCATTGAGCCTGATTGTCGCATCGTTATGCATAAGCTCGTGCGTCAGAAAAAACTGCTTTATAACATCGCCCTTGTAGCCCAGGCACAGGACAAACTCCTTGAACCCGTAGCTTGCGTATATTTTCATTATGTGCCAGAGTATTGGCAGGCCCCCTATGGTGACCATGGGCTTTGGCTTGAATTCAGTTTCTTCCCTAAGCCTTGTCCCCTCGCCACCGCTGAGAATCACTACCTTGGGCGTTTCCATTGTATCTCTTTGATTTGGGCGCTTAAGCTTTTATTGTTTGATGACGGGGGGGTGGATATGCTGGAGGCTTGCAAGCGCTTGGGCCAGCCGCACCTTGGTCCTATGGGCCATCTGCCGCTCAAGCCTGGCGATCGCAGGCTTGCTATGAGGGAACCCGTCGGCAGCTATCCTGCGCATTTTGTCGCGCAGGCCCGCCCAGTCCCCCTGCGGGAAGAACCAGCCAGTCTTGCCCTCCACTATCCAATCTTCGAATGTCGGCGACAGCGGAGCGAGCACAGGCTTTTTGAAGTGGAATGCAAGCGCGAGGCAGCCCGAGAACTGGGAGGATGTCAGATAGGGGAGCACAACGCACTTCGAATGCTTTATGAGAAAGTGGAGTTCCCCATCAGACAGCCACCTGTTTATGTGAAGGAGGTTTTTCCCCCCGTGAATTTGGCTCCCCTTTCCAGCCACCACCGTATCCAGATTGGTGCCTTCGACTGCCCGGACGAGGACCTGCGTCCCCTTGGAGATGCGGTCTATGCCGCCGAAGTTGAGGAAATAGTCCCTGAAAGGGAGTGGCACCTTGGCCTCCTCGCCGAAAAAGCCTTTTGCGATTGGGGAGTAGGGGGGATGCGGCAGCACGCCCGCCTCTTTCCCAAGCCGTGCCTTGATCTGCCATGCAAGCGGATGCTGCGTAGCAAGCGTGATGGTCGAATTGAATATTGCAACGCGGTGAAGGAAATCGAAATACAGGTCGCGCAGGGCGCTTTGCGAAAGCGAAAGGTCGTACGTAGCATGGAAGTAGAGGATCTTGCCAGACTTAAGCGAGAGTATAAGCGGCACTATTTTCGGCGATATCATTGTGAAAAATGCAGTTCCCGTGCCAATCAGCGACCTGAGTTTTGCAATATCGTTAGGGGAAAAGAAATTGAAGAATTCGGCATCCGGATAAAATTTCCTGATTTTATCGGCGCGCGAGTTGTCCTTGGAAAGAATAAGGCTTGACTTGAAGCCAGATTGGCGTGCAAGCTCATGGAGGGCGAGCGCGCATTCAAGGTTGCTGCCCTGCCTTCCCGCATAAATGAAAAATACCCCCATGGCATCGCTTTTCTTGAAGTGCGCGCTCATTTCTTAATCCCCCTCTCCCACCGCTCCATTTTGCCATCAAACTTCTCGATTATGTCAAATATCCTTGCCGATGCCCTGCCATCCCCATACGGGTTGGCAGCCTTGCGCATCAGCTGCGCAGCCCGTTTGTCGTATAATATCCTGCGTGTTTCGCTGATTATGCGCTCCTTCTCGCAGCCCACACACCTGTTCGCCCCAGCCCGAACGCTTTCTGGCCTGTCAGTCACATAGCGCAGCGTCAGGCAGGGTATGTGGAGAGCCGCACACTCTTCCTGCATGCCGCCCGAATCAGTAAGCACCAGGTCGGATTCCAGCATCAGCCTTAGCGCATCTGTGTATTTTGGCAGGCAGGGGACCCAGTGAATATGCTTTGCGGATGTGAGTTTTTTCGAATACCCATATTTTTCGGCAGCGGCTTGCGTGCTTGGAAGGACAGAACAGAAAAAATTCACATCAGTGAGCTCAAGCAGTGAATCGAATATGCCGTGCATTCTCTCTTTTGAAAGCAGGTTCTCCTTACGGTGGCAGGACCAGAAGACAAACGGGCGCCCAACCCCCAAACTCTCTGCGATCCTGCTTTTTTTCCTGGCAAGCTCGGCATGCTGCAGCGCGGCGTCCACCACAGTATTGCCAACCACGAAAATTCGGTCTTTGGGGACATGCTCGGACAGGAGGTCGCGGCTGTTCTTTTCAGTCGCCGCGAAGAAAAGCGCTGAGCAGGCATCCGCCGCCTTTGTGCAAATCTGCTCTGGGAACGGCTCCCAGGAATACGTCCTCAGCCCAGCTTCAACGTGCCCGACCGGAGTAAGGGAAAGAGCTGCGGCCTGCGAGAAGAACATTGCAGTGAAAGTGTCCCCGTGGGTCAGCACGATGCCAGGTTTTTCGCTCTTGCAGATTTTCTCGAACTCCACAAGTATCTTGGCGCCGATTTCGCAGCTGCTCCCCCTTGCGGCTATGTCATAGTCCGGGCGCGGGATTTCAAGGTCGTCAAAAAGGTCCCGGTAGAGGTTGTTGTCATAGTGCTGCCCGCTCCAGACGACTAGATTGCGGTGGCCCCTGCGCATCCCCTCTTTTACCAGCGGTGCCATCTTTATGGCGCAGGCGCGGCTCCCGAATGCATGTATTATTTTCAAAAAAACCAACCTTTCCGAACGGTTCATCTGGCCTTATCGGCATCGACCATCATTTTCACAAGCTGGGGGAAGGGTACCTTGGGCGTCCAGCCAAGCTCGGCGCGCGCCTTTCCTGCATCACCGCATAAAAGCTCAACTTCGGCAGGGCGCATGTAAGCCTGATCTGTCTTCACGTACTTCTTATAATCCAGCCCTAGATGGCCGAATGCGATCTTGCAGAATTCCTCTACCGAATGCGTCTCCCCGGTTGCGATGACAAAGTCATCGGGCTTGCTGTGCTGCAGCATCAGCCACATTGCCTCTACATAATCCCCTGCAAACCCCCAGTCCCGCTTGGCATTCATGTTGCCGAGGTAAAGTGTGTCGGCAAGCCCGGCAGCTATGCGGTTGGCCTGCAGCGTTATCTTGCGGGTCACGAAATTCTCGCCCCTTCGCGGAGATTCGTGGTTGAAGAGTATGCCGCACGAGTTCCACATGCCGTAGCTTTCGCGGTAATTGATTGTGGCCCAGTGCGCAAAAACTTTCGATATTCCGTAGGGCGAGCGCGGATGGAAGGGGGTACGCTCGTTCTGGGGGGATTGCTCGGCCTTGCCGAACATCTCGGATGAGGATGCCTGGTAGAAGCGGCATTCTAAGTCCGAAATCCGGATGGCCTCGAGCAGGTTGAGCGCGCCAAGCCCGGTTGCCTGGGCGGTGAATATCGGCTGGTCAAAGGAAATTTTGACATGGGACTGGGCAGCAAGGTTGTAGACCTCGGCAGGCCTGTGCTTTTTGAGCGTTAAAACAAGCGACGGGATGTCTAGAAGGTCGCCATATTCCAGTGCCAGCTTCTTTCGGACCGGGGCAGCAAGATGGTCCAGCCTTGACCGCTGGTCTACAGTGGAGTTGCGCCTCACCAGGCCGACAACATTGTAGCCCTTGGAGATGAGGAATTCCGAAAGGTACGAGCCGTCTTGGCCAGTGATTCCTGTGATAAGCGCTGTTTTCATCCTAGGCACCTTCCCCGAGGTCAAAATCCACCATCATCTCCACGAGTTCCTTGAATGATGTTTTGGCGGACCAGTTTAAATCGTTTCTTATCAGAGATGGGTCGCCAACCAGCACATTGGGGCCTGTTTTGCGCACTAGAGACTGGTCTATTGTGATGTGGTCATGGTAGTCCATTCCAAGATGGCCGAACGCGACCTTGCAGATGTCGGTTACAGTATGGCCTTCCCCAGTGGCAATAATGTAGTCCTTAGGCTCGCTTGCCTGCAGCATCAGCCGCATTGCCTCTGCATAATCTCCTGCAAATCCCCAGTCCCGAATAGCATCCATGTTCCCAAGGCGCAGAGGCTCGCTTCGCAGCCCCCTGCGCAGTTCAGCCGCGGCTTTGGTAATCTTCCGGGTGACGAACTCGGTTCCGCGGAGCGGGGACTCGTGGTTGAAAAGCACGCCGTTCACGGCAAAAAGCCCAGTGGCCCTCGCTTCGGCTACTTTTTGGTGCGCCAAAAGCTTGTTTTTCCCATATGCGCCGTCAGGCCCAATCTGGCTGCCCTCATTTTTGATAGCTTGGCTGGATTTGAATATGTAGCCCGTGGAAGCCTGGAAAAGCCGGGACTTGGGGCAGCATTCCGAAATTGCCGAAAGCAGGTTTTCCACCCCATTCACATTCACACTGAAAGCGAGCCCTGGATTGTTTTCGCAGATTGCAGGGGAGGACACGCCTGCAAGATTGTAAATCTCATCCGGTGCGACTGCCTCCACAAGATGGCGCACCTGCCCTTTGTGAGTAATGTCGCAGACGGCATATTCGAACCCGTGGCTTTTTTTTGCCCTTCCCGCCCCGATGATTTTATGACCCTTCCCGAGCAGCAGTTTGCTAAGATAGTGACCGTCCTGGCCGTTGACCCCCATTATCAGAGATTTGACCATGCTTATCCCAGAGTAAAATGCCTGCATTGGATACCAGCACCCAACAACGCTTTAATATCCAAGCGGATAATTGCTTGCTGTCATGATGCATAAGATACTTTTCATTTCCACCGTGCTTCCCTCAAAACTAGGGGGCGTGCGGAGCCTCTACTACAATATGCTCTTGTTTTCGAAAAATTTCGAGGTCCATTTCATACGGGTGAAGACGGGCGGGGGAGAGGCTGCCCTCGTAAGGCTGCCTGCCTTTGTTAAATTCTCGGAAATCGATGGAGGTAATGGAGTATTTGACCCCTCGTCTCTCCTCATCCCAATTCATTCTGGCTCGATTCGCAGGATAAAAGGCGCCCAAGGCGCAATCCAGAGGTACATAGATGAAAACGAGATAGAGGTGGTGATAACGCATTCGATGGACGAGAGCTTCGCGCTGCGCGGCCTTAGGGCAAAAGTGAAGGTTGCCAACCAGGTGGATTCGTTTGCAAGGTATTACTCCTCCAAAAGTGCGGCTCTTGGAACCCCTTTCTCAGCGCTCATGTCGCATTTGCAGTCGTTCCTTTACTTTTTTATTGAACGCGAGCTTTACTCAAATTTTGACGTGGTGTCTTTCGTTTCCGCGCTTGATGTTAGCAGCAGGAAGAAAGATGCGGCAGGCACGTTTGTGATTTCGCAGGGCAGGGACCCCCCGTTCAAAAGGAAAAATTTGGGTGCCCGGAACCGGGATGTCGTCATTCTTGGGAGGTGGGACCACCCTCCTAATAGGGATGGCCTTGCCAGGATTGCCAAGGAGCTTGGTGGGATAAATGGCAGCGTAGCCATTATCGGCCCAAACCTGAAGGCTATCATTCAGTTCCCCAAAAACGTGAAAGTGCTTGGGATGGTCGATGACGTCACAAAATACCTTTCCCACTCCAAGATATGCCTGATACCTGTCTGGTATGGCGCAGGCCTCCAGACCAAGGTGTTCGATGCGCTGCGGCATGGCTGCGTAGTAGTTACAAATGATTTTACAAAATCTGCTTTTGACGCCGGGGGGCTTGGCTCGGATTCGATTATAGCCTCCGATGACTTGGCCGCAGCGGCAAATCGGGCGCTAGCCGCCTATTCCCCATCAGATGCCAAGTCCGCATACAATTCTTATGAGATGATATATTGCACCAATGCCCGGACGGAGGAAGAATTCGCAAACAAAGTGATGCAGCTCGTGCGGCGCAAAACGTTTCAGTCAAGGCCGTAGCGCATGGTGTTTGGCTGCTTGAGAATCTTTACTGGGATAAAAACGACCGAAATTGCAAGCGTATACACCGCTAGGAAAGGGATGAACAGGATGAGCTTTGCAAAATGGGCCGCAGGGCTTGAGTTGTCTGACAGAAGCAGGCATTTCCCTCCGCCAATGTTCACATACGCTTTTTTTGCGGTAGCGGCAATAAGAAAAGCCTTAATCAGAGAGTAGGTGTTTACAACTAGGACTTTGCGGCGAAGGTTCGCTGCCGCGCTTTTGAGGGCATCGGAAAGCCGCTTTGCCATCGGCGAATCAATGTATGACGGGTCGGTATCGTTGATGCGGACAAATTCAGGCGCGCTGATTTCGGATTCTGGAAAGACAAAGTCCTGGTATCCGGAGCGTATCTGATCATGCGCCCGCTTCCCGTAGGTGTATGACAGCAGCAGGCGAGTCATGATGAAAAAAAGCCGCGGCCCGTATTTCGGCAGGAAGAAGAGGCACAAGGACATGAGCAGCCCGAACTGGGCGAGGTTGTAGGCAAACCCCCTCGGGCTCTTGAGTATGATAAGCGAATGGAGCAGGAAGAGCCAGGAGCGGTCGAAGAAATGGAAAAGCCTGTGCCCAGACAGGTTGTACGGGTGCTCGGCATAATTGCTTATCCGGAAGGGCACCTCCCGGATCCGCTCTGTAAGCTCCCCGTCATCCGCCCCGTGGAACATCGGGAGGTAAGTCAGGCCGTATTTTTTCAGGATTTCTGTGGAGAAGAGGGAGTAGCTGTAGGGCGCAGCAAGGAACCCTGATTTTTTGTACCCGTCCGCGACAAAGCGTATTGCTGGGGCAACCCAGCCCTTCCCCCGGTTCTTGTAAAGGTTTTCTATAAGCCCTGGATCCAGGGGCATGCAGTCGTCATCGCCCATTATTATGGATTTATACCCTTGCTCTATTGCGTATTTCTGCCCTGCAAAATAGGCGCCTGAGCACCCCCGCCTCCCATTCTCTTTTGCAAGTATGATGCCGAACCTGAATTTCCTCCCATGCAGGGCGGATTGGAGCGCCGCATCGTCAAATGGCTCCCCAAGCACGAGAAGGAGGTTGAAATACTGGAATGACTGCTTGGACAGGCAATCAAGATGCTCAAGAAGAGCTTCCGGGGACGCAAGCGATGGGACGACGACCAGCAGGTCAGTATCAAGCTTCCCGATTTCCTTGGTGTATGACACAAAATCAGCAAATTTCATAGGCTCAGCTTTTTGGTATTTTGATAATCTTATTTTTAAACTAACCGAGCGAATTTTGGACATGGAAAGCGGCACAGTGAAAAAGGCAGTTTTGCCCCTAGGGCAGGCGAGGGACGCTGCACGGCAGGAGTACCGCAAACGCGGCATTTTTTATTTCCTCTACCGAAGCCTCCATGAATGGTCTTATCCGCTCTTGTGCCTGCACAGCATCCTTTGGCTCGCGCATGCGCGGCTGTTTGGCACGCGGCTCGTGCATTTCATAGGCGACAGCCACACAAAGGCGTTCGAGTTTAGACCCAGGTTTGTGGTGCACCATATAGGGCAGGCGACAGCGCACAACCTAAACAATGAGCAGAGTTCGAGCGGCTCAAAAAGAATCCTGCAGATTGTGCTTGGTGGCATAGACAGGAAGCTGGATGTCGTAGCCATGGTTTTTGGAGAAATTGACTGCCGCATCCACTTCCATTACCAGTTCGAGAAGAACAAGGGGAAATCCAGCATGGATGAGCTTATGGGCTCTACGATTAGGAATTATGGTGCAGTGCTTAAGCGCCTTCGCGACGAGGGCTTTGCCATATGCGTAATCGGCGTGCCGCCCGCAGGCAGGCAGGAAAACATCTACAAGTACCCATTTTACGGCAGTCCAGAACTCAGGAGCGGGATTTCACGGCAGTTCAATGGAAAGCTGAAAGAATTCTGCAAAGATGGCGGATTTGCATTTATTGACATTCATTCGCAAGCTGCAGACGCCATGGGATTCATTTTGCCCGAATACGCAACAGACGAGATCCACCTAAACGGAAGGATAGTGCAATATGTGCGTGGAAAGCTCAACGACGCATTTGGATTGGGCCTTTGAAGCTATCCTATGCGCCTGATTTTCTTGAAAGCAGCTTTTTCCTTATCTCCTCCACCCCGATTATGCTTGATGCGATTGCGCCAACCACAAGCCAGTCCATCGCATCAAGCGGCACGGTATGGAATATCTCCTGGAGGAGCGGATTGTAGATTATTAACAGCTGGAGGAAGAAGGACGCGACCACCGCAAGGAAAAGGTAGCGGTTCGTGAACACGTCCTTGAAAGCTGAGCGCGAAAGCGAGCGGCAGTTGAACGCGTTGAAAAGCTGGAACATCACAAATGTGGTGAATGCAAGCGTGCCAGCCTTGGGGTTTCCGGATGAGGTCGCAAGGTGCAGCACCGCAAGTGTCCCGGATGCCATCATAAGGCCGGATATCATGATGAAGCCGAAGAGGCGGGGCGTCACGAACGGCTCATTTGGGTTTGCAGGCTTGCGCTTCATCTCATCCCCGGCAGGCGGCTCCACCCCAAGCGCAAGCGCGGGCGGGCCGTCCATTATGATGTTTATCCAGAGTATCTGGAGCGCGTTTAGCGGGAGAGGGAGACCGAAGAGAGGGGCCGCAAACATCGAGGTGAGCGCAGCCACGGTGGTTGAGAACTCGAAGCGGATGAAATTCCTTATGTTCCCAAGCAGCGTCCTGCCATACTCGATTGCGCGCACAATGGTGGCAAAATTGTCGTCCATGAGCACCATGTCCGAGACTTCCTTTGTGACCTCGGCGCCGGTTATGCCCATCGAAATCCCGATTGATGCA
>JAGVIA010000046.1 GCA_020056305.1 archaeon
CGAGAGGCAGCCTAAGCTGCCGCCAGAAGATTTTATCAAAAATCCGGTCTTCGGGCCGGTTTTCAGGCACCGGATTCAATTACTTTCGGAAGTACTGGGTGTGTGTGGTATCCCCTTAGAATTTCCTCCCTGTAATCGTTCTGTATTCCCGTAGCTGCCTGATGCGCCTTGGGGACACTTTGGCAACCCTTGCCATTTCCCCAATGCTCAGTTTCCCCAAGTCAAATTGCTTGTAAATCCAGCTTACTTTCCTGTCCGAGAGAGTTGTCATAAAAGGTTTAGTTTCTTTCGAGAGGAAATTATAGCGGGATAGGACACGCATTATAATTTGGGCAAATCAATTTAAAGCAAGCCAAGGCAAGTTTGTTCGCTTATTTTAGGTGCTTAGTATGCGCGAGTTCAAAACAACTGAGGAAATCAAAGTGCCCGAGAAGCTTATCGACCAAGTGATAGGCCAGGACAAGGCTGTCAAAATAGTGAAGAAGGCGGCGGTGCAGCGCCGGCATGTCATGATGCTCGGAAGCCCGGGCACGGGAAAGAGCATGCTTGCGCAGGCGATGGCAGAGCTGATGCCTGCAACCGAGCTTGAGGATGTGCTGGTTTACCCGAACGGCATTGACGAGAACAGGCCAGTTGTGAAAGTGGTGAAGACCTATCCGAGCACGGATGAGATAAAGAAAAACGCGTATCTTTCGAAATTGTATTCGCGGATGAATGAGATACGTGCATTCATTGCAAGCATTCGGCAGGCGGAGACTGATGCAAACGGCGGGGAGCCGGGAGTGCAGGGCGTTTCGCAGAAAAAAGAGGAGCCGGAGATGGGGCAGGGCAGGCTCATTATCGAGACTGCAAAGGTGAAGACTGGTGTGATGGCGGGCAGGGGGCCGTCCATGTGGCTTACTTTCCTTTTGATCGCAATGGCGGTAATCATATTTTTGTATGCCACAAACTCGTTCAACAATGAGAACAAGTGGTTTGTGCTTGCCGCAATATTGGGCGCGGCAGCGCTTGTGATACTGTGGCGCTTCACCTCCAACGTCGGAAAGAGGATGGGCATGATGGGCGATTTGTCAGGCGAGCCAAAGCTTATCGTGGATAATTCGGGCAGGAAAACCGCGCCGTTCATAGATGCCACCGGCTCAAAAGCTGGCGCGCTTTTGGGGGACGTGAAGCACGACCCGCTTCAATCCGGGGGGCTGGGGACGCCGGCGCACCTGCGGGTGGAGGCAGGGGCTGTGCACCGCTCGAACATGGGAGTGCTGTTCATTGACGAGGTTTCGTCATTGCGGCCGCGCTCGCAGCAGGAGCTTCTTACCGCCATGCAGGAGAAAAAATACTCCATTACGGGGCAGTCCGAGATGTCGTCTGGCGCAATTGTGAAAACCGAGCCGGTGCCCTGTGATTTTGTGCTTGTGGCTGCGGGGAATGTTTTTGACGTAAAGGGCATGCACCCTGCGCTGCGCTCAAGAATTCGCGGAAACGGGTATGAAGTGTATGTCGAGGATTCGATGCAGGACACGCTGGAAAACGAAGATATGATTGCGCAGTTTGTGGCGCAGGAAGTAAAAAGGGACGGAAGGATTCCGCATTTTGAGCGCGAGGCAGTGATGGAAATACTCTCAGAGGCAAGGAGAAAGGCGGGAAGGAAGAAGAGGCTCACGCTTAATCTGCGCGAGCTTGGCGGCCTTGTGAGGGTGGCAGGGGACTTGGCGCGGGATGAGGGCGCAAAATATGTGAAGGCAGAGCACGTGCAGCGCGCACGGGGGCCTGCACAGTCGCTTGAGCAGCAGATGGGCAGCCGCTCGCTTGAGCACAAGAAGGATTACAAGGTATTTGAGACAAGCGGCGCTGCGGTTGGAAAAGTGAACGGCTTGGCAGTGCTTGGCGAGAGCATGGCAGGCTTAGTGATGCCGATTGTCGCCGAAGTGACTCCTGCATCCTCAAAGAGCGAGGGGAAATTAATCGCAACAGGAAGGCTGGGCGAGATTGCAAAAGAGGCAGTTGAAAATGTTTCTGCAATCATAAAGAAGCATATTGGAAGGGATGTTTCTGGATATGACATTCATGTGCAATTCCTGCAAACATATGAGGGAGTGGAGGGGGATTCCGCTTCCATTTCAATTGCAGTTGCGGTAATATCTGCAATGGAAGGCATTCCCATAAAGCAGAATTACGCAATGACAGGCTCGCTCTCGGTGCGTGGAGAAGTGCTGCCAGTGGGAGGAGTCACATCAAAGACAGAGGCGGCAATTGAGGCTGGCGTGGAGAATGTCATTGTGCCAAAATCAAATGCAGAGGACATTTACCTGTCGCCGAAGCTCAAGAGCAAAATCAAAATATTGCCGGTGGGCACCATAATTGAAGTGCTGGAGCATGCGCTTGTGGATGGCGAGAAGAAGAGGAAGCTCATTCGGAGCATGCAGGGGATGCAAAAAGGGCTTGTTAAGAAAATTGCGAAGAGGAAGGCAAGGAAAGGGAAGAAGTAAGGCAGGAAAGAAAAGGATAAGATTACAGAATGCATTAAAGATGCAAGGAATAGCCGAAGCCCTTATTGAACCTAGCTTTCCCTGTTCTTTTAAGCAGGCTTGGCTGGGAGCCGCTCAAAAATCGCATCAAATCCTGTTCCACCCTTCACAAGAACTCCCGGAATCCCAATTTTTTCCGCAGGGGCGGTGTCGTATTTTACCATATCCCCGACCATGAGAAGCGGATGCACGAGCTGCTCAACCCGGGCATATGCCGCATCTTCTTTCGGCAAGCCAAGGCGGCAGATTGGCACGTCTATCCCTGTTTCGGAGACCATGTCGTTTGTTATGATTGCCCCAAGCACGATGTCCTTTATGCTCCTGCCCCCGCCTGCGGGCAGCTGCATTATGTCGTGAAGCTCGCTGTCACGGCGGTCTGAGAGCACTATCACCTTGTATCCTGCATCGTTGAGCCGCCCTATGGCGCTTATCGCCTTTTCGTACGGCTGAACAGCAGCGAGCCTATCAGCCCAATACGCATCATATACTGCCTTGGAAATTGACCGAAGCTGGGCCTGTATCTCGCCATTTTTCTTCTGGCCGATGAAGAAATTTTCATTGCTCTTTGCAAGAGTGCGAAGGGTATTGTAGAAGCGCGTTTCCATGTCGCGGTAGCGGCCATATTCGTAGAGGCTGCGCCGGGATTCTATCCGGGCTTGGCGGTATTTAGCATCGATTTCCCCAAGCTCAACGCTCACGCCAGCTTTTTGAAGCTCGGACTGCATGACGCCGAATGATTTCTGGAGCGATGCCTCAAATCCCCGCCCGTTTATGTCTACGATGGTGCCGTCCATGTCGAAGAGCACTATTTTGCCCAAGTGGGGGGTTGCCCACTCCATGCGCTGGTCTGCCTCCATCTCCACATACCTTTCCCTGAAGGCCGCCCAATAGCTTGCTGCGCTTCCGACAGTTCGAATCTTGAAATCCTTATCCATTATGCTGAAAGTTATGTTCGCCCTCCTCCGCACGTTTTGGTCATCCCATGAGTAGCCGACAAAGAAAGGGCGGTCGTCAATCGGAAGCCAGAGGTTTTTGCGCGCGCCTTTGCTGGATTGGTATTCGATTCCGGCATACAGGTTGAAGCCGATGACGGATGGCTTGCCAGCCGAATACAAATCCACAATGCTCCAGTTGTTGAGCACTGTGAGCCAGCCGACTTGCGCTGCCGGCTCTGTTTTCTGGATGGATTCGATTGCCTGTGCTATGGCGCGCCCCATGTTGCCTGATTTGGCGCCGCTTTGCGCAAGTGTCGGATGGTCGAGAGTGCGCACGGTCGAGTGGTCAACAAATACTATAGGGCAGCCAAGGGGCAGCGCAACTTCGGCGATTTTCTGCGTTATCCTGCCGCTGGTTTCGCTGAGCTTGTCCCCGCCGGATGATATCTTGTATGCGGTAGGGACAATGAGCCAGTCCAGGTGGCCGCGCGTCATCCATTCCCGGCCGGTTTCGAGCCTTGCAGCCATGTGGCCTGCCCGCATTTCCAGCCCTGATGCATTTTTGCCTTTCATCCGGCTGGCAACCTGCCCGTTGAACGCTTTTGCCAGGAGGGTGATTTTTGCCGCCTCGTTTATGTCCTCCCCCGCGCCCCCTATCGCCGTGTTGGCAAACACTTCGGAGAACGCCCTGTTCAGGAGCCGCGGGTTGCTTGAATACTGGCTTTTGAGCTGGCCCAGAAAAGTGGTGGGCGGGCGAAGCCCGAAGCCGGTGGAGAGAATGTATGCCGCAACGACTGGCGTTTTGCTCTGCCTGGAAATTTTCTGGAGCGCGGATTGTGTCTTGAACGCCGTGAATGCCATGGTGCGGGCCACATCCAGGACTTCAAGTTTTGCCTCGGCAGGAGTGCCGCCCAGCTTCTCAAGGCCATGGAAAGCATAAATGCCCTGGTATATCTGCCTTATGTTTTCGCGTTCCGGCAGCGTAAGCGATTCCATCAGTGCGTTAAGCTCAGCTTCTGCTGGTACGCGTATGCTTGAATCGCTTCTGCCAAGCCGTTCGTGCAGCTTGTTTTCAGCCAAAATGTCCACGGCACCGCTGGTTATCTGGCTGATGGAAAAATCATTGCTGGCAATCACCGTGAAGTAAAATCCGCGCTTCTCATCATCCAACCCTGCGCCATTGAGCCTGCCGATTGCAATAGAATTGGAGGTTGACAGCCATTGCGGGGAGAAGTTCGTGTGCAACAAGATTCGTGTGTGCAGCTCGTATGCGGGCTTCTCCAGCCGTTTTGCAGCATCGAGCATGTACGCCCGCAAATCTTCGTTTACCCATTGGGGAGAGAAGCCATTTGCGGAAACCAGCGTGGTGTAAAAAAACCTTAGGTTTTGCGAAACAGCAGCATCAGCGCCTTCCTGCGATATGAGATGCTCGAATGCCTCCGAGCCCAAAAAAGACGCATCCACTGCTTTTGCTATTGCTTTGAGGAGGATGGTCTTGCTCTAATTTGCGCTTGGCGCGTAGAGGAAATCAAGAAATTCCTTGCTTGTCAGGTAGGATGACGCCTTCGTTGCCGCAATCGCAGAGAAATAACTGGCAAGAGCCTCATTCCGGATCCAGAGAGCCCCATGGTTGATTATAGGCTCCTGGATGATGCCCATCACACGCGGGGAAGTGAGATTGCGCAAATCTTTAGTGGCGGCAAGCGCCCGAAAATACGCTTCGGCAGCGCTTGCCCCGTAATTCTCCCCCTTTTCCTTGTTGAATTCGCGTGCGGCTTTGAGCACTTCTTTGTTGGTGATGGCACTTGCAAGGAAATCGGATTCGCCCAGCTCGCCAATCAAACTGAAATATTTCCGGGCAACTTCCGGGCACTCGAAGGCAAAATTCAGCACCTCTTGCCGCGTGAGATTTGCCACAGCGCCTTTTGCACCCAGAGCCCCTATGTATGCATAGCGCGCTGAATATTCCAACGCCATCAGGTTGTCGAGGAATCCCTTGGTTGCAAGTGGCGAGGTATCAGAATGTTCCGACACATTCACTATCGTCTGGAGCAGCCGGTCTGCAAACAGGTAGTTTTAGGCTGTTGCAAATTTAAAGCATAACCCCACCTCGAAAACCTCCCAGCCCAACCATCAAACCAGCACCCGTCTCCATTTCTCATTTTTCATCCCA
>JAGVIA010000069.1 GCA_020056305.1 archaeon
CCATTTCCAACAGGCCGCAGCCTGCCAGTTTCCTCGCCTGCTGCCTCAGAGCAGCAGGTATTTTATCCTCAAACATCTTTTCCATACTGGTCGCCTCTGCCTTTGTTTTTGGTCTGCCTTAAACTGGTCAAAATCAGAGGCGAAGGCGACCTTTAAGCTTGCAGTGTCAAAAGATGTTCGGAACTACTGGTAATCGCGCGCGCAGCGACTATCTTAAATTTGCAACAGCCTAATATGCAGTCAGAATGTGTTTTGGCGGTGCCGCCTTATGCTGCTGTATTTTGACAACTACATCACTAACGAGCCGCTACACAAGTACATCGACACCCGGGCAAAGGATGTGCGGGAAGGATGCATGGCATATCGCCTGCCAGACAAACTGAGCATCGCGATGTACACCCTTGCAAGCTATGCAGTCATCGAATGGACAAACGTCATAATAAAGTATGAGCTTGCCGACCCTTCAAAAAATGAGAAATTCGAGAAATTCGTGCTTGAACTTTTCCCCAAGGCGATCATAATACGCGGCAGGAGTGACAACCAGAAAAAGTTCATGGAAAGCGTAGCCCTGATGAAAAGGCTCGGAGAAAAATGGGTGTTTTACGCAGGCAACGCAGATCATCCGTTCATTTCCAACGAAACCCTCACGCTTAAGGCCTGTCTTGAAAAGGCAATGGAATTAAAGGAAAAAAACAGGTTTGTATCAGTGATATATTCGCACTTCGGGGAAACGCGCTCTTGGCTTAACAAGGATTCTTACATGTACGACAAGAACTATGCCCGGATAGGCGGAGACGAAAACTGTGATGTGGTTATGCACCCCCGGGGGAACTTTGATGCCATCCAGCTGGTGCATATCGATCTTTTCGAGCACTGGTTCTGCAGCCATGATTTTGGGGATGAACGGATCATCCGCTCGGACCTGCGCGTGCCAGAGGCAGTGACATCCCAGGACCATGTGATAATTATCCCAAAGAAAGAGATGTGCTCCCATTTTGACGGCTATTCTGGGAATAAGTATTTCCCTGCTGATGATGTGAACGACATTCTTCCGCCCCTGTTTATTCCTGACGGGTTCTTTGAGGGGAAAATCAGAATCGCATTCGGATATGAAGAATACCGCGAGGGATGGGTCAACATAAACCCGATGAAAGATAAATACAGCTTCCGCGACAACATTGGAGGAACCGACCTGAAACTCATTGTGGACTCCATACCGCTTTTCTGGAAGAATAGGATAGCCGCACTGGACATAAACCCCAAAGCAGACATGCTGGCGCTGGAACGCACTTACCAAAAGGAGCTTGAAAGGCGCGCAAATCCATGGCCGATAAAATCCCCTTACGCCCGCCTAAAGCGGAAAATGGCGCTGGGCTTCAAAACATATTTCCTGTTCTATCCATACATGCTGAACTTTTACAAGGACAATCCAGAATGGCTGGAGGCGCGGCAGAAAGAAGGGAGCGGCCCGAAGCTTTGGGCAAAAAAAGTGATTTATAAGGCAGTGATTTGCGGCTACAGGCTTGGGGTATTCAAGAAAAAAAGGGAATGATGGCAGGAAGATGGCGCGGGCTATTTGGGGAATTCAGTTGATAAGGGGGGCCAGTTCAGTTAGGATTCAAAATCCAGCCTGTAATACCTGGTAAATCTTGTAGAGGATAGTTTCTTCGCTTTGAATTTTATGGTGGTTTGGGCAGACTCCAGCCAGCGGTAAAATGCATCTGGAACCTCATCTGGGTGGCAGCCCCAATCATCAAAGAGGAAATAGATGGGCTTATGGCGCTTGAGGAGGTAGGGAGTTATTAGTTTCAAGGCGTCCGATGTCGATACCCCCAAATCTGCGTCAAAATGAACCAGGATGATATCATTGGTGAGCCCCGTGAGCTGCTCTTTGACTTTGGCATCATTAAACCACCCTTTAATCAGCTCAAAATGGATTGGTGTTTTTTGAAAATATTTTTCTATGTTCGACCGTGCCAGTTCCATTGAGGTATTGTTAAAGGTCCCCTGCTTCCAGCCGCCCGATGATATTGGCAGCCCTTCAAAAGAGTCAATGCCGATGAATTTTCTTTTCTGGGAATCCTTTCCAAACAAGTCGCCGAAAAAAATCAACCCGAGCCCCCGCCAGGTTCCGAATTCAACAATATCCCCGCTATAGCCTTTCAGGATTATCTCATTGCAAATGTGTTGCATGTGAAGATACCTGCCGACCTGGTGTTCAATCTCGCCGATATGCGAGTTTTTCTGCAAGAAATCTTCAGTAAAATTCTTTTTCTGGCTTAAGACATATTCCTGTTTTGCCCACAATCTGTTAATTGCATTGTTGCGCTGGTTGCCGTAGAACTTGCTTAATTTATCATAAATTTTGTGCGGATGCAACTTCAAAACAAGCGCATGGATGCCAGCAGGCCGGCTGGCGGCACGATTTTTTTTCGCTTCCGTATCCATCAACAACAGCTCCTTAATTTTCATGATGTTCCTGCAATCGGATCATTAAACCCTGAGATTGATTTTTATTCCCATAGTTCCGCTTTTCATTTTGCATGCTGCGTCATTTGCGTGAGGGGATGGGGCGTTTTCTGCAGTAAAAGTCGATTCTTTCAAGTATTCTCTGCCGTGCATTTGAATCAAACTCTTCCGCATCCAGTTCAGCCTTGATTTTTGCGAATTCCGCTGTGGCAAAAACATAATGGCCGGAAACAATGCCCCTGTCGAAATCGCTAATGTTGCTTGTGTCGATTACCCACTTCTTCCATTTGCCGGATTCTATGGAAAGCTGCAGGAATTTGGCTGCCAGGCCTGCCTTGCCCTTTTCCATGCACATGTCCACAAAAGCCCTTGATTCTATTACGCCGAATTCCGGAGCCACGTTTATTGCCATAACGCCTGCCGCAAGGCGCTGGCAGAGCTGGTACTCTGAAAGGTAATCCCCATTATGCTCCTTGAGAAAGACCCCGTATCTCCTCGCGCAGGCAGCAAGCTCTCCCGAGGCCGGCTGGTCAAAATTGCCGACCTGGCGCATTTCCTTGACAAGGCTGCCGGTCTGGCCGACAACAAAGAGGGGCTTTTGGATGCCGGAACCTGAACAAAAATCGATTATTTTTTGCAGCGATTCCTCAAAAACATCATTGCTCGCGGCCTTTCCGACGTTTTCCTCTGTGCCGATCTCAAAATTTATTTTTTTGCCGCATGATTTCGCAAATTCGGAGCAATGCAAGAGAAGTTCTGTTCCTGCGCCAAGCGTGCGCTCCAGGCTGCTTTTTTTGTCCAGGTCAAGGCTGGGGTCAATGTGCAGCAGGTCAAAGCCGGAGAGGATGTCCGCCTCGTAACTTGTCTTTGCCCTTGCCATTGCCCCATCAAATGGCAGGCTAGCCTCGCCATCTCCCTGCCACGGCCCCCCGTGGTCGCGGCAGACAAAAACCCTGTTATTGGGGTACTTTGCCTTCATCTTCCCGATGAAATCCGCAAATGACTCGGTTGTCCAGTTGTTCACGTATCCCTTGCCAAGTTTTTTGCACTCAATCTGCCTCCTGCTGGCTATCAGCTCGACAAGGCAGCCGTTCGCGTGCGAATATTGGTATATGGACTCCGCGGAATTTGGGCTCATTGGCCCAATGCCGGCCATGAGCCGCCCGGAGGAAATGCAATCGGAAATGCGTTGTCTCATTTTTTCCAAATCCCGTATTTGGTGTTGGGCTCTATTTCGGTTATCCCAAAGAATTTTTCAAGGATGTGCACGCACGCCTCTGCAACCGCCCTGTTGCCCCCATCGCTTTTTGTCACGAAATTGGCAAGGTTCCGCGTCATGTAAAAACCGTCTGCAGGGCATATCGAATACGCAACCTTCCGAAAAACAGGCGCGTCAAAAATGCCGTCGCCCATGTAGATTGTTTTCTTCGGGTCCATGTTCTGCTCTATCCATTGCACGCGGTCAAAAGTGGAAACAAGCAGCAGCTCGAATTTCATCTCATCCACTATGCGCCTTTTGCTGATCTCAAATCCGCGCTTGTCCCCGGTTATGAAAACGATGCGGAGCCTGTCGCGCAGCAGGTTGAGCGCATCGTGGTCGTCAGGGCCAAAAACTTTCATCTGCTTGCCCTCTGCAGTGTAAAGGAGCATGCTGCGGGTTATTACCCCGTCAACGTCCAGGACGAAGTTTTCAATTTCTGCCATATGGATCACCAGACAGGATGCGGTGGAGGTAGAGCTTTCCCAGATAATACAGGAGCATGTTGTAAGGGTATGAGTGCAATGAGGCTATGTTTAGGTAGATGAGCGCCGTCAGAATTTCTATTTTCCTAAAATCATACGAGTTTGACTCGGCAAAATTCCGGAGTATCTGCTGGCAGTCGGTCAGGTAGTTGTAGTTGCCATATTCGATCGTTATGCAGTCGCCGTCTATAATGACGTCAAACATTTTCTTGCGTATCATCTCGTGCGAGAGCCGCAGGCCATGGTTGATCTTGGCAAGGTCGTAGTATATGTCGCCGTAATCTATGATGCCGTCGAAGCTCTGCCTCCAGTCTATGAGGACGAACTTGTGGGCCCCTTTGGGCTGTTCGCTTCGCAGGATTATGTTCTCCAGGAAATAGTCCCCGTGGAAGTTCACTGGGCAGCCGTCTGAAAGGTTATTCCAGTCCACGCGATTCAGAAGCTCGGACAGCATTGGCACGTTGTAGCCGTTGATTTTTTCCGGCCGGTCGACCAGCTTGGTTATCTGGTAGAATGATTCTATCCGCTTGAGGGTCTTAGTTCTGTAGAAATTCCGGCATGCGGCTTTGAATTCCTCCGCTTTGGCAGGGGTGAGCTTTTTCTTCTGCCAGAAATGCTCTTTTGACCATTCCAGGAATTCGGAAAATATCGCGTCGTTTGTGACCTTTGAAAGCGGCACTCCGTCAATGAATCTGTAGGCATAGAAATTCTCCGTGACTGCGACTATTTCCGGGCAGAATTCGGAGAGCACCTTTGTGCGCTTCACGCGGTCGGATACCATCGTTGGATCGCTGAAATATTTCACCACTAGCCCGTTGACAAAGAAGATGCATTCGTTCGTCTTCTCAAGTGAGCTGAACCCCTTGTTGAATTTTTCAGCCGTTGCCAGGTAGTTCTGCTCGCTGCCCGTGTCGAACCAGGTGAAGCTGATTGCATGCAGCTGCCTGCGGTTCACAATGCCGTGGAAGCCGTTTGTGACCTGGTACTCGTTCTTTATCATGTACTTGTTGCCAGTGAGGCTTTCCCAGAAGAGCGCGTAGTTGTGTATGCCGGCAAGCCCGATGTACGCATAGCGGTTGCTGTTTTTCGTCTTGTCATCGAACCGCACTACGAGGTCGCCCTCTAGGCGCGCGGTGCAGTATCGCTCTGTTTCCATCGGATCTATTTCTGCGATTCCAAACCAGTCGTGGTCCGGAGGCGGAACCTTCTCCATAACTATGGTGTCAATCGAATCTAGTATGAATGGGCACTGGAGGTGCTCGCGGCACTGCAGAATTGAGTAGCCTGGGCCGCTGCCTGGGCCGTCGAAGTTGTCCACTTCGACAAGGGTGATTTTGCGGTTCGGGTATGCGACGCTTACATACTGGCGGATGAGCTCCTTTTTGTAGCCTACTGGCATCACAATTTCCACATCTTCCGGAAAAGATTCGATTATGTGGGACAGGATTGGCTTGTTGTCAAGCGGCAATAGCCCCTTGTGCAGCTCTTTTGTCAGATTTTCCATCCTGGTTCCGCGACCGGCTGCAAGAATGCAAACCTTGTAATCATTTTCTTTTGTGTTCATGTTCAATCCTCCCATCCTTCCTGCCGAAGCTGTCCCGAATCCGCATGACGTCCGCACCAGCCGGGTCAGGGGTGGACGCTTCGAAATATGATATGTCGCTCAAGGCAATCACCTGGTGGATTGCCGGGGGGGATGTTTCAAAAACTGAGCCGGGAGCCAAATCCTGGTATACTAGCCTGTTGGCAGAATCCTCGAAAACAACCCTTGCTTGGCCAGATACGAATATGATGGTCTCTGTTTTCCTGCAGTGGTACTGGAGGCTTGTTTTGAACCCTTTTTTTATCTCTATGCGCTTGAACGTGTAATGCGGGCAATGCGTGAGGATTATTTCCCTGCCCCACGGCTTTGTGACCACTGACCCCCCATCCGCCGAAATTGCCACACGGACTCCTGCCTTGGGCTGCTCTCCATGCGCAATCTGTATCGGATCCGAATCAAACTTTGGATCGTTTTTGTTGTGCACGGGAGCTTCGCTTTTGACGCTGCCTCGATTTTGTATATTGACCACCTGGGCTATTCGCTTGCTGCCCCCAAACGCATTCTTACTATCGCAAATCCTATTTTTATTCATTAGCCCCGATTGTAATGCATGACTGAAATAGGAAAACACATCCACAAGCGGACGAGGTGCCCGCTATGCTGCTCAGGGGACCTCTCGGAGGGGATGCCGCCGCACGTGGATTTGAAGTTCCCGCTTCTTCCAGTCTGCGTTGAGGGCCCCTATGAAGAGGATTTTTTCGCGCCTTTCACGATATGCCTCTGCAACAGCTGCGGGCTGATAACCCTCAAGCATACCATTGACCCAGAAATCCTCTACAAGATATTCCATTCTGACGGGCTAGGAAAGCTCTGGGAGGCGCATTATGAGAAGTTTTCGCAGCTTATACGCAAGCATCACAAATCCGGCAGGATACTCGAAATTGGGGCAGGGCAAGCTCATCAAAAAGCTCCTCCCGCTTTATTCTTCAGGGGTTGAGGTCATTGACCCGATGTATGACGGGCCTACGGACGGGGTGGTTGTGCACAACAAGCTCTTTGGGGAAAAAAGCAGCGGAGAGATGGCAGGGGAGTTTGACGCAGTCGTTTCCTCGCACACCCTTGAGCATTTTGCTGAATTCGGGGAGTATTTCCGCGGCTCGTGGGAATGCCTCAAGCCCGGCGGCCTCCTTTTTACTTCAGTGCCCAACCAGGAGTTCGGCTTCGCAAAAGGATATGGGAACCAGCTGAATTTTGAGCACCCGTCTGCCTGCACGAATACGCACTGGATCTACCTGCACTACAAATACGGCTTTGTGATAAGGGAGATATCATTCTATAGGGACCATTCCATTCAGATTGCCGCGCAGAAGGTCGCCACTCCGCTGCCCTACGAGATAGATGTGAAAGAGCTTTCGCTTGGATTGCTTGACCAATACTATGGGAGCGTCACCGAGCGCATGATGAAAGTCCGGCAATTTGCAAAGGCGGACAAGGAAAACTGGCTTTTTGGCGCAAGCAACTTCTCGCAGCCGCTCTTCGTCTATGGGCTTGAAGAATCGCATTTTGCAGGCGTGCTGGACAACAGCCCTCTCAAGCACAACAAGAGGCTTTATGGCACGCGCCTTGTTTGCAGGAATCCGGCTGACGCCGTGGCGAAAAAGAGCAATATCCGCGTCTTTTTGAACCTTGGCCAATACAACAAAGAAGTGCATGCGCAGCTTATGGCATTAAATCCGTCAATAGAATTCGTATTTTTGTGAACGGCCAAAGGATGCAAGTCTGCAGTGTGGCAGGAGAGGTCTTCGGGGTGGCGCTTGCTTTAAGATGATTCCTGCGCGCTAAATCCGTGCGCGAAGCGCACGTTCCCGCCTTCAGGCGGGGGATACAGCGCGCACATTCTTCTTTTTCATCTAAA
>JAGVIA010000025.1 GCA_020056305.1 archaeon
CTGCCTCAAACTGGTCAAAATCAGAGGCGAAGGCGACCTTTAAGCTTGCAGTGTCAAAAGATGTTCGGAACTACTGTTGATGGGGAAACGGGCATGAATTAAAAGGTATTTGGGCAAAATGATTCCCGTGCCACAGTAGCTCAACCTGGGAGAGCAATCGGCTGAAGACCGATGTGTTGCTGGTTCAAAAAAATAATTTTTGGAAATCCGGCCTGTGGCATTTTTTGTTTCTTTTCCGTTCATGTTTCTGATAATTCCGGTTAGACTGTGCAAGCCCCGTTCGTGCATGTACCCGAACTGCATTGGGCATTGAAAGTGCATGACTCCGGATGAACCAAGGCTCTGCAATTGTTGACATCATCCCCGATTCCAGCGACTATTTCGCCGCTGCAGCACCTGATTTGATTGCCGCCGCTTGGGGAGCCGTTGGGTATACAGCAGTGGTTGTCATAGCAGGAGATTGCAAGGGCCTCGTCATCCACGGTAAGCGGACAGCATGAAGAGCCATGTTGGCAACCCAAACCCAGACCCCTGCTTATGTCTTCAATGCAACATAGATAGTCTGGATCTCCGCTGCCGCCCATTACGGTAGCCCAACACCCCACTGGGCTTTGATATTCTTGACCGCCATAACCACAACATTGACTGTTGCCTGCGAATCCTTGCTGGTCACATGGCTGCATTTCAGGCACGCATGGCTGGCAAGTATCGATAGTTTGGGAGTCTAGCCGTTGGTCACAGAATAAGCCATTGCAACACGTGACGCCGATGGGGCAAAAATTTCCGAGTTGGGACATGCACTCAGGGCACTCGCTGCAATCTTCTGGGCAGCTTGTGCAACTCTCTTCTGGATCGCAAATAAATGGGCTCACTTCACAATTTGCATCGGAACAGTCATCTGGACACGTTATTTCATCCTCGCCGCGCCAGCACCATCCGTCTGCAATGCCGCAGTCTGCAGGGCACGTAGTGCACGTTTCGCCCGCATCGCATATCCCATTTCCGCATGGGTCAATGGTGCCGCAATACCCTTCATTACAGGTCACGCCCTCATCGCAGCACAATACTGTTTCCGAGCATCCGCTTGAGCCGCTTGCAATGCACGCTGCGCACTGCCCAGTTTCTCCATCGCATGTTGTTCCCTGCGGGCAATGCACATCGCCGGACTCGCCTCCGCAGTTTGCGCAGTCCTCGTCTTCTTCAACAATGCCATTACCGTATATTGAAAGAGTGCAGATGTGGCTTAGCGGGTCGCACATGGCAGGGGTGCAGCATATCTCGCCGCTTTCAGCGCAGGTGTCACATGCCTCTTCCGGAATTTCATTCGAGGCACACTGCCCCACCAGGGTAGCAGGTCCGTCCTCGCTTCTCTCAATGCCATCGCTCTCGAAAATGAATGTGAGGCGGTGCGAAAATTCAATCGTGCCATCGCCGCAGGGCTGCACAGATGGCGGAAGCGGCACATATATTTTGGATGCGCTGCCCGGCTCTATTTTCACTTGCTTTGCAAGCTCAATGCGCTCCCCATCCACAATAATGGCAGTGACAGAAAGCGCAACCGCATCATTGTTGAAGAGAACAAGCGTGAGAACGCTTCCGTCTTTGGAGTAATCTATTAGGCTTATGGGGCGCGCAGAGCGCCATGCCGCTATAGATGATGTTTTGCTTGCATCTGTCCCGTAATTGCCGCCCAATAATGCTACTGCAACAAGGGCGATAATGAGCACAATGGCTGCAACCACCAGGTATTCCGTTGAGGCTTGGGCGCGCCGCATGGATGATGCTGGAGATGCAATAATTATTAGGCTTAGCAGGCAAAAAGGCCAAAAAATAGGCTAGACCTGATAGCCGCACCTCATTCCGTACTTTGCAATGCTCTGGCATGCCATCCCGCCCTGCTGGCAGCAGTCGCTTGACTGCCCGCACACTGCGCCAACAACCGAATTGCAGCTGCATTGCCCGCCCACGCAGCTACCGTAAAGGCAATCGCTGTCCTGAATGCAAAGCCCGCCGTTCACAGGAGACTTGCATGTTCCATAGTAGCAAATCGCGCCGTCGCAGCATCCAGCCACGCATGGATCGCCTGCGCACGCGGGCGGCTGCACGGCACATGTTCCGCAATCGACCCCGCAGTTGCTGCAGCTCTCAAACTCGCTGCAGATATGGTCGCCGCAGTATTGTATGAACGGGGAGCCGGGGCGCACGCATATCCCGACCACGTGCCCGCCGTCGGTGCAAACCAGGCCGCCGCAGCAGTCGCCATAGCTTGCGCATCTGCTTCCCACGACATCGCATCCTGCCTCCTCGCACTTGAAATCCTCGCCGCATAGCATCCCGACGCAGCATTGCGAGCTGCCCTGGCATCCCTCGCCTGCCCCATGGCACTGCAGCGTCGTATCGCAATAGCCCCCGTTGCATTTTTCGGAGCAGCATTCATCGTTTCCTCCGCACTCTTCAGTATACTGAAGGCAGTAGCAGGTGCCGCCCTCGCCGCAAAGAGTGCTGCAGCAGTTCTGCGGCAGGCTGCAGCCCGGCTCGTTGTCTGCAATGCAGGTGCATACCATAGGGTAATTCGGATAGCCAGGGTCATATGCACAAATGTTGGATGCGCACTGCGAGCCGTCCTCGCATGGCATTCCATATGGAAGCGTTCCGGGTGCGATGCAGGTTGCCACGTTGCATGCATTTGAGCAGCAGTCTGCATTCTGCGTGCATGTGCCGCCTATGCCGCTGCATGCGCATGTTCCCATCGGGCAGTTTCCAGAGCAGCATTGCACGCCATTCTGGCACGAGCTTCCGATGCCTTTGCATTGCACGCAGGCGTCGCCCTCGCATGCTCCGCTGCAGCAGTTTGCATCAATGCCGCCGCAGCCGCTATTGCCATTCGATATGCATGTTGCGCATATGCCCCCGTCGCAGAGCTTTCCGGAGCAACAGGGCACTCCCTCGCCGCACCCCATGCCCATTCCGGCGCAGCCTCCGCAGTGCCCGTTGGAAGGGCAGTAGAACGAGCAGCACTCTGCAGGACCTTCGCACAATTGCCCGTTTTCCTTGCATCCGCCGGATTGCCTTGTGCAATAGCCGTCAGTGCACAAGAGAGGCTCGCTTACCTGGCAGCAGTCGGCATCTATTGCGCATTGCGTGCCCGCGCCGCCAAAGCAGCATTGCCCGGTTATGCAGCTTCCTTCGCAGCATTCTATATTCGTACCGCAGAAGTCGCCATTTGGCACGCAGCATACATCTATCGGGCAAATGTGCGAGCAGCATAATGCAGGGTTGCCATAGCATGGCCTGCCTGGGGCATAGCACGGGCCGCGCCCGTCGTCTTTTTCACTGCTAATCGGAAGGGCATTATTAGATGGGGGCGTGCATGATTCCCCATCCTCAGTCTGCACGCAGTAGCCAAGCGAGATGCCAGAAGATGCACTAAGGCTGGCTGGCAGACCTTCTATGGTTATTGTAAGCCTCTGGCCAGGCGCAAGTTCATTTCCTTCTGAGAAAAAGCGAGTATAGGAATCCGTTGAGCCAAGCGGCTTTACAGTCACTGACTTGATTGTTTCTGTTTTGCCCTCCTTGTTTTCAAATACAATTACGAGCGTGCCGCTGCTTTGGTCATACTGTGTCTCCAGCACTGCCAAGGGCCGCATGGAAGACCATTGCACAGTGCCTGCGGTTTGCCGAGCCTCTGCCCCAGTGGCAGGATAGAATGACAGGAGCGCGGATGCTACAATGCCTATCATGAGGACTACTGCAAGAAGGAGGACATATTCCGATGCCGACGTGCCCCGCATAAGCATAACACTTGAGCGCAATACTTATAATACTAGAATTTGGTGAGCGCCCAGAGAATGATTGCGGTCGCGGCAAGAAGCACAATGGGCGCTGCAACTTTGAGGAATGCGACGATGGAATTTAGCGTGGAGACTATTTCCACAGACTGCTTTCCGCCAAACACCTTCATCCTAAAGCGCTCAGATGCTGCTGCAAATTTCACAGGCTCGATGTTTTTTTGCGCAGCGGCAAAAAGCTGCAATGTGATTGCGGTTATTATTTTGCGGTCGCCCCTGCCCATGGGATTTAGCACGCCGCGAACGGTGTTTATCTGATGAGTGTCTGTAGTGAAAACTTCGGGCAAAGTGGAGTATCCCATTGACTGGCCCACCCGCTTCACCGCAGCAATTATTTCGTCGCGGAAATCGGGCGTAATGCCATTTGCATCATAGAGGAGGTATGCATGGAGCTTCTTTCCAAGCAAAAAGCATGCGACGCGGATGCCGTTTTTGCCCAGAGATTTGGCAATCGATGTGCCCCCTGACGCAAAGCCTGCCAAAAGCGGCTGCTGCGTTGTTTTCTTTTGCAATGATGCGCCCATCGCATCAAGCAGCTCGGATGCAAGCGGGCTTCCCGGCCCCACGGTGTTAATGTCCCCGGTTTCCGCGTTGTGCTCATCTATTATGAGCGCAAGTGAGTGATTGCGCTCTGCCTTTTCCTTAAGCGCAAGGGTTATGCCATAATCCAGGTCCTCAGTTGTTTGGGGCGCGCGCGAAACGCTGCTAAATAGTGAATCGTTTATTGAGAAATTCTGCACCTTCCAACTGCCCTGCCGCGTTACATCAATGCTTGCGCGCGCAGGCGCAGGATGCAATTGCGATGCCGCCTTTTGCGCCGCGGCAAGAAGCGGTGCGAACTCATCAGATGAAACCGGATTGAAATCGTGCGTCACTGCACCGTGGAAAACAAATGCGTTGTTGTACTGGGATTCGAATGCAGATGAGAGCTTGGAGGAGAACTCGCTTCCGCCAAGGTTGCCAAACGGCCCGAAGTGCACGTATGGCACGAGGAATATTGTGCTGGTGCTCTTGCCAGTGAATGACATTGCGCCAACTGCAAGCTCCGCCTCTTCCCCGATTTCCTCAAAAGTATCCTCAAGCCCCTGCCCGCCGTAGAACCACTGGGAGAAGAAAAGCGCGATTGCCTCAACGCCGGAGATGCCAAGGTTGCGCTTCATGGGCGCGTTTATGAAATAGAATATCGCATACACGCCAACAAGGAAAACAAGGGATGCAAAATAGAAGCGCACAACCGTGTCAAGAGGGTCTGGCCCGACGCCTATGCTGTTTGCCGCGATGAAAAATGTCGCGAAGAAGAGCAGCTGGAGGGTTGCAAAAATGAATGATGCGCGGCGCAGGTTGAAGAGGAACTTGCTTGTGACAAACCAGACTATGAACACGAGCCCGTAGCCCACTATGATTGCATTTGACGAGAGCGCCACATCTGAATGCGAAAGCCAGATTCCAACGAGGTAGAAAATGGCATACATCGCCATGCCCACAAAAGAGAGGAAGAGCACGCGGCGGAACAGGAGTTTCCGTTGCGCGAGGAATATTGCAAGGGAGGAGATGAATGCAGGGACTGCTAGGGCAAAGATGCCGCTGCCGATTGAATTTAGCGCAAGGTAGAAGTCAGGCTCGGGCCTCAGAAGAAAAGAGGAGAGAAGCCCGTAGAGCATCGAAATGATGAGGATAAGGAGGACTGTCTGGCGCGCGGAGGGGAGGCTCACAAAATAATTAGTAAGGCGCAGGGCTTTTTTCTGCGAATCCAATCAAACACCCAAAAACTAATCCTGTGACCTGTTTTTGTTGGGCTTTTGCGATTTGCCCCTGCCCAAAAACTAATCCTGTGAGCGGCTCTTGAAGGGCTTTTGTGATTTGCCCCCTGCCTTTGCGCTGCCCCTGGTGCGCACGATCTTCTCCAGCAGGTAGACGTTGGACACGAATTCGTTCGCTATTTGGGAAAATGGCACATGGCGGCGCGTGGCAAGCTTCATGAGCTCAAGTGCGATAAGGCGGAGCTCGGATTTCGCGCCATTGTAATCCTCGTCCTCTTCCATATGCCCAAATAGCCCACCGCATCAATATAAAGATTTGCAGAAATCTAATGGATGCATGGAAAGGGTATGCCCAACATGCGGCACAAGCAGCGAAAAAACCCATTTTGATGGGGATTTTTGCGAAAAATGCAGCCGCATCTCAATCAATTGCCCGGACAAGGTGCCAATTTCGCAGTGCTCGGTCTGCAAGAAGCTTGCAAAGTATAAAAGCACTGAAGAAGGCGTGCTTGCGGCAGTAAAAGGCGATTACGCATCTGCAAAATATGATGTGCCAAATGCCATACTTACGGTGATTTTCAAAAAGGGCGGCATCATCATTGAGCGCAAGAAAATAGTTGAAATAGGCATCAGGAAGGAGATATGCAGCGACTGCAACAAGCGCGCGGGCGGGTATTACGAGGCGATTGTACAGATACGCGGAAAAGAGGAGAGGATGGCAAGGGCAATCAAAATCCTCACGGAAAAGCTTGAGAGGCTCACTTTCATTTCAAAAGTGGTGGACAGGAAGGAGGGCTCCGACTTGTACACCGGCGACCGCAAGATGACCGCGCAGGCGATTGCAGAGGCAGGCTACAAGGCAAGCAGGTCCGAGAAGCTCGCAGGGGAGCGGGACGGGAAAAGATTGTATCGGACTTCGTTTTGCGTAAGGCTCGATTGATTTTCTTTTCGCGGCTGTTTTGCAAGTGCGGATGCTTCTTTTTGCATTCATCCGCGCCGGGTTATTTTTTCGCATCTTCTGCTTTTCCAGTTATTTTCCCGCCGTATGACTCTATTGTCCGCAATGCCTCGAAAACGCCGATTGAGTTTATCGCGATGCTTATGAACCTTAGCAGCAGCGCGAATGCGACTGCGGCCTGCAGCTGCGCGCCAAAGAGCACGAGCAGCGCCGCAACCCCTGCCTCGGTGATGCCAGCGCCTGCAAGTGTCGGCGTGGGCATGAAGTCAAGCATGAGGGCAAGGGGCTGGAGGAATGCGAAGAAAATGATTGGGTGAACCGGAAACGAGATTGAAAGGGATAGGGCAATGGACATGAAATACCAAAAGAGCGCGCGGAAAAGCCATGCTGCCAGCAGGAGCGCAAAGAGCTGCGGGGCGGTTTTTATTGCAGCGCCGGATGCGGATTGCATCTGCTGCACGGTGTCCAGGATTTTTTTGCCAAATGGGAGCGCGCTTATGAATGAGAATGTTTTTGCAAAGGGCTTCCAGAAAAGCGCAAGCATGCCTGCGAATATGAAGCCGGATATCACAAGCACGCCGGCAACAATGTAGGGCACCGCATTGGAATCAAAAAAGCCGGACTGCGCCAGGAAGAGAAGCGCAACGATGCCTGCGAACATCTTTAGGAAAAAGTCCATGAGCTGCGGGGCAAGGACGGAGCATGCCGCATCCCCGAATTTTACCTTTCCCCCTGCGGAAATGGAAAACGCCGCCGCAAAATAGCCGCTTCGCGCCGGGGTGAAGTCCGATATTATCATGCCTGCCATGTGCGAGCGGAATGTTTGCCAGAAATGCGCAGGATAACCAAGCTCGCGCAGCACCACCATGATGCGCCAGGTCATCACAACGTGGAGGAGCAGGATGCTTGCGATGCCTGCTGCCAGCCACTCCGCCCTGATGTTAAGCAGGAGGGATGCCACGCGCTCTGCGCCTGCGAAGTTGAGCAGCAATGCGATTATCAGGATGGAGAGGAGCAGCTCTGCGATGAACGGCAGCGAAACCTTCATATGGGTAAGATGGGCTTGCAAATTTAAAATGGGCATCTTGAGGTAGGAGTTTTTAATGAGTTTCGAGAAGAATAAAAACACGGCCAAGGTGATGTAATGGTAGCATGGAGGCCTGTGGCGGAATTTGTCCGCAGAAAGCCTTTCGCCCGGGTTCGAATCCCGGCCCTGGCCCTCAGCATCGAGCGAAGCTCGATGTCTGATGCATTTTGCGAAGCAAAATGCACATCCCATAGGGGGCACTTGATATTCACTTGCTCCCCCTGAGGGTTTCACACAGTTGAACGGTTCGCCGTTCAACTTGTGAACAAGTCGAGCGAAGCTCGACTGTGTTCACCCCCATAGGCAATCACAGTCTTGCCTTCTTCTGGCCCAACGCCGCATAACGTTAAATAAGTTGTCGCGGAAGTGGTTTGCATGGACAGCAAGGCAGTCGCAATAATCGTGCTTGTGGCAGTCGCACTCTACTTGGGGTATGCGCTCACCATTGGAAATGCGCCACCCACGCAGGATGACGCGAAGAAATTCTTCCTCGAAGACCTTGCCTCAAAATATCCCAATGCAGACATACGCGAGGTAGTGGAAATAACGCCGGCAGCTGATGGCACGCCGGGCGCGTACACGCTAAAGGCGAGAATAACACAGGGGCTAAAAACCGCATGCCCGGAAAGGATTCACCTTTACTACGCATATCCAGCAAAGAGCTTTGTTGCCCAGCCTCCGGATGTGATCACAAAAGACTGCGTATTTTGCGAAAACGAGCCCAAGTGCATAATTGCATATGAGGAGGAGGCAATCGCGGCATCGCACACGTATCCTGGCACTGATGATGTCAATGCATACATTACAGCTTACCCTGACTTTGTGCCGCATGCGGATTATGCCGGAAAATACGGGGAATGGCTAAATGTCTGGATAGTCACCTGGGACTCGCAGAAAGCGCCGGAGATGATGCGCGTCATTCTCTCAAAGACGCAGAACACTGTGCTTGAAGTGAAGAAAATTGAGAAGTAGAATGCTAGCTTTTCCAGTAATAGTATTGCCCTGCCTCTTTTTGCTCCCGGTCAAGCGCGCTTCCCGGCTTGTTTATCCTGGGGCGGTGGGAATCCCTGTCCCTGCGCACAGTGATGCCAAACCCCTTGAGGAATGCGTTTAGACCCTCGCGCTTTGAGGATGGCGCACCAACATGGCCCTCCTTGCTTGCAATTCCCTCGAACACCATGACGCGCGATGATATTGAATCCGCAAGCACCATGTCGTGGTCAATCACAAACGCGCACTTGTCAGAGCCCTCTATTATGGAGCGCAGCAATTGCGAAAAGTGCAGCCTCTGCTCGACATCAAGGAATGCGGAAGGCTCGTCAAAGAGGTATACTTCCGCAGGCCGGGAAAGTGCCAATGTGATTGCGACGCGCTGCAATTCGCCCCCGGAGAGCTTGTCAAGGTCGTTCTCCATTAGCGAATTCACGCTAAGCCTCCTTTTTGCCTGCTCAAGTGTGAACATGTCAAGCTTCTCGCGAAGGAAAATGTCTGCAACGCGCACGGCTTCTTCAGCGCGTATGTGCTGAGGCTTATAGGACACTGAGAGCTTCTGCTCCATCTTCCCCGAGTCGGGCACTTCCGCGCCAGCAAGCATCTTGACAAAAAGGGATTTTCCGATTGCATTTTTCCCAAGTATGCCGACTATTTCGCCTTTTCGGATTTCACCGGAATCAGATGAGAACGAGAAGCCAGGATATGTTTTCTTAAGTGCAGGGTAGGTGAATTTCACGTCGGATTTCCTGTCCCCGCTCTCGCTTCCTGGGAATTTTATTTCTGTTTCGCGGAAGCGGATGTTTTCTGCCTTTAGATATCCGCCGAGGTATTCATTCACGCCAGCGCGCGCATTCTTTAACCCAGAGACAGCGCCATATGCGTTTTCCTGCCCAAAGAAAACATAGACGTAATCTGAGAGATAATCAAACACTGCCAAGTCGTGCTCCACAACGATTACGCGCTTTTTTTCCGCAAGGCGCTTTATCGCTGCTGCGGCAGCAAGGCGCTGCTCTATGTCAAGGAATGTCGCAGGCTCGTCAAAATAATAGATGTCGGCATCGCGCACAAAGCATGCTGCCAATGCGATTCTTTGCAATTCCCCGCCTGAGACTTCGGAAATATTTTTTCCGAGAGTCTGCTGCAATGAAAATGAGGAAACCGCCTCGTCAAATGCCTTGCGCTCGTCGGCCTTCCGCAGCAAATCCTCCACTTTTCCAAAAAATGCCCCTGCTATCTTGTCCACATTCTGCGGCTTTAGCGCGACTTTTACCTTTTTGCCAACCACTGGCGAGAAGTATTTTTTGTGCTCCAGGCTCATCCTTGCAATTGAATCCTTCCATTCCCATTTCTTTTCATATTCGCCGAAATTCGGCACTATTGATTGTGCAAGTATTTTGAGCGCAGTGCTCTTTCCTATGCCGTTTTTGCCAATAAGGCCTACCACGCCCTCGTTTTGCGGCATTGGCATGCCATAGAGGCGGAACATGTTCACGCCGTACTGGTGCATGGGCTTGCCGTGCTCCTCTGCCAAATTGATGATTGTGATGCAATTCGCCGGGCATTTTTTCGGGCAGATGCCGCACCCTGTGCAGAGCACTTCGGAAATGATTGGATAGCCGTCGGCGTCTACAGTAACAGTTTCGTCCCCCATGAGCACGCCTGGGCATACTTTTTGGCAGACGTAGCCGCATTTTTCCTTGAGGCACAATTCGCGCTCTATTATCGCTATTCTAGTCATAGGATTACCTGGGGGAAACTAGCAGAATGAAGAGAATGAGGAATGTGCGCTTGTGTTGTGTTCCATTGCAATATTATCCGCCGTGAGAAGTATAAAAAACTTTGCAAAAGTTTTTTTGAATTGGAGCTTCGCTCCAATAAGATAAAAACCTTCTATCATCAGAATAATTCCATGCGAATACTGAAAACCGACGAGCGCACAAACGAGGTGCGCCTAATCCCCGAGAACCTAGAAGACCTCTGGCACGTCGAGCGCGTGCTCTCTGCGGGGGATGTCGTGCAGTCAAAATCATTCCGGCGCTTCAAGACGGAGAAAGAAGGGGACTCGGGGGAGAAGAAGGAAGTGGCGATATCCCTAGTTGTGGAAAAAGTCGAATTCGCAAAATTGTCAAACAAGCTCCGGCTCACGGGAAAGATAAATGCCGGGCACCCGGAGGAATTCGTGACTGTGGGAAGCTACCATACGATAGATGTGGAGCCTGGCTACCCTGTATCAATTTTCAAGGACTGGCAGGATTACCAGATAAAGAGGCTCAAGTCCGCCATTGAGGAGACAAAGAGGCCGCGGCTTGCAATAGTTGCGATGGACGAGGGCAAGGCGCTGTTTTCCACAGTGCTGGGATACGGCATAAATTACGATTTTGAAATCGAGAACAAGGCAAGGAAGCGGGATTCTGATTTTGAGAAGCGCAATGCAGCATTTTATGCGGAAGTGGCATTGGCGCTTGCGAAAAAGGAGAATGTTGGGAAAATAGTGGTCGCGGGACCGGGGTTTGCAAAGGACAATTTGAAGAAATATCTTGAGCAGAAGAATGCGAAGCTCTTGAAGAAAATAACATTTGAGTCATGCTCGAATGCGGAGCATAGCGGCATAAATGAATTGCTAAAGGGCGGCTTGCTTGCCAAGGTGGCAGAGGGCGAGCGCATCGAGAAGGAAATGAAGCTCATTGAGAGGCTCATGGCAGAGCTTGGCAGGGAATCAGGCTTGGCAATATACGGGCTTGCAAATGTGCGGGGGGCGGTGGAAGCATCCGCAGTTGAGGAATTGCTTGTGCTGGATGAAGTATTGCGCACAAGAAAGGAAGTGGAAAAAATAATGATTGAGGCTGAGAGAAAGAAAACGAAGATAACTATTTTTTCGCACGAGGCTGATGCCGGGAAGCAATTGGGAGCATTTGGCGGGCTTGCGGCGGTACTTAGATACAGGATAAATTAGCTTTTTTTATGGGGCGCACGCGCCGTTTTGGCACTGGAAGCCTGCACAGCACTGATCAGTTGCACACGTGGTTTTCTATGTCGCAGGACTCGGTGCAGCAGTCGCCCGGCACAGAGCAGGATGCGCCTGCGCCGCCGCATTGCATGCATGTCTGGAGGTAGTATTGGTTGCACACAAGGCCGGAGCAACAGGTACCCTCTGGGCACCAGCCGCCCTGCGGGATGCATTGAGACGCGCCCTCGCACCTGCCCGTCGTCTCGCTCTTGCAAGTAAGCCCGCCGCAGCACGGGCCGTTTTGCGCGCCTGAGCAAATGTCATTTGGGCCAAGGCACTGCGTACAGCCTTGGTATGCCCCGCTGCAGAAAAAGCCCGAGCAGCATGAGCCGCTGCTGCCAGGGGGCCCGGGCAGGCAGGAGCCTGAGAAGCCATTGTTGCAATAAGTGCATGCCGAGCCGTAGCATACACTGGCAAGCCACGGGTTTGAAGATGCGCAGCAGTCCGTGTCCAATGAGCATTCGCCTTGGCTGCCGCCCTCTATGCAGTACTGTGATGAGCCGCACACGTGCCCGCCGCTTCCGTCAGGGTTGCAGGAAAGCCCGGTGCAGCAGTTGTTTGGCGAGGGGTTGCACGCCATGCCCTCAAGGGGGCACACTGGCTGGCACGAATACAGGGTGCCGAACTCACAGTAGAGGCCAGGGCAGCAGGATGTGTCACCTGCGCCTAAGCATTCGCCATTTTCTATAGTGCAGGGGATGCATGTGCTTGCCTGCAAGTCGCATCTTGCGCCTGTGCAGCATCCTGCATCATCGGCGCAGTATCCGCCTGATGCAGCGCAATCTGTCGCGCAATTGCCAAGCTCGCACCGGTTTGACATGCATTCCTCAGGGTATGTGCATGTGCCGGAATCCTTGCGGCAATATCCGTTGAAGAGAGTGGTGTCTGAACAGCATTCGGATTGGTCCTGCGCAGGCATGCCGGCTGGAACGCACTGGCAGTCAATGGGGCATGTCGCATATGTTTCATCCGCGCCGCACGTGCCGTCCCCGCATGAAATAGCAAGGCATGCATCCCCAACGCACCTGCCAGAGCAGCACAATGAGTTATCTCCGCCGCATGCGCTTCCGCCATCTGGTATGCAGCATGCAGTGGGACCCTGGCCCCCTATTTGCGCGCATGAAAGTGGAAAGTTGCCATCTGCTGCCGGGCAGCAGTCTAGCGGCGATTCACAGTATGCGCCTGCGCCGCCAAGGCAGCAGGTGCTTCCATAGCCGTCATCTCTGGGAGTGCAGAATCCCGTGCAGCATTCAATGCCGCCAGGCTCGTTGCACATCAATCCGTTTGGTATGCAGCAGCTGCCATACGGGCAGGAGGATGAGCAGCATTCCAAATCGCCCCCGCATGGCTCTCCTGCGACAGTGCATATGGGAATATCGCAGTCCGAGCAGGGAATTGGGGTGTCATAGTCCCCGCCACATGTGTCAAGCCCGCCTGCCGTGCTATAGCAGTATTCCAACCCAAAGCGCGTGCCATCGGGCATGCCCTCAGGGACATCCACGCCGATTGTCATGCGCTGCCCTGCCTCGAATGAGACATCCGTGTCCGTTGCGTATTTCTCATCTTTTCCAATCGGCTTTACGATCACTTTTCGAAGCTTTGATTTGTCAGCGCCGTTGTTCTGCATCACGATGTCAAGCCCTGCCGGGCGCGCGTTTGAGTCGGTTACTGCAAAAGGCTGCTTCTGCGCCCATTTTGCGCGATTCGCATCCTCGCCTGCTGATGCGCCCCATCCGGGGAAGAAGCCCAGCAACGAGGATGCTATCATTGCAATTACAAGAATTACTGCAAAGACGATAAGGTATTCTGTAGTGGTGGAGCCCTTCATCACTTGAAAAGAGAGGTTATTGAATAAAAAGATATCTAGCCGCTGCCAAGCGGGATTGTTGAAAAGAACAAGAGTCAGCACTTGGCCCTGTTTGATGTAATCTATTATGCCTATGGGGTTTGCGGCGTGCCAATAAACGTCGGACTGTGTTTTCTTCGCATCGGCGCCAAATCCTGGGAAGAAGCCAAGAAAGCCGATGGCAACGATGGTTATGATTAAGGCAACTGCGGCAAGTATTAGGTATTCGGTCGCACCTTGCCCTCGGCAAGTCAACGAGTGCGGGCTATGTGCATTTTCCTGCGGAAAATGCAGTTGTCGAGCGGCGAACCGCTCGACAATTTGCCAAGTTTTGCAAACTTGGCAACTCAGACATCGCCCCTCTGGGCGATGCTGAAAGCCCGCGGGTTGCACAGTGGCTTTAGGCGGGTGCGCTTCGACATTATGAGCATCTGCCCGCGCACCCGCACTCGTTGTGCGAGCAGTCGAACTGCACAAACTGTAGCTCGACTCAATGGAGCCCTGCCCAGCTTGCTAGCCATATTTGCCATTTATGGCTAGAATATCAGCCACGTTTATAAATATTAGCCCGCACAACAGATGCATGGACACGGGATTAAAGTCGGAAATCGAGATGTTAAATGAGCGCTCTTCTTGGGAAAGTGGGGGCATAATGCGGCAGCAGTTTTCCGGCATCTGCAAGGATATGGAAACGGGCCTTATGGTATTGATTTACGGCCTGCGCAGGACTGGGAAAACTCACCTCATGCACCAGATTCTCTCAAAAAAAGAAGCCTCGTTTTATTTTTCTTTTGACAAGCTCGTGTTCCAAAAAGGGGCAGTGCTCGAGGAAGTCATAAGGCATGCCCTCTCCATCGGGGCTGACGCCATAGCCCTTGACGAGATACAGAAAGTCCCAGACTGGAGCGGCATCCTAAAGAGCTATTACGACCATTTTAAGCCCGCGCCGCGCTTTCTCCTCTCCGGCTCGTCATCGCTCCAATTGAAAAAAGGCAAGGAAAGCCTTGCCGGCAGAATATTCGAGCATGAGATACCGCCCCTGACATATCGCGAATATCTTGTCTTTCGGGGAGTGCAGCCTATTTTCAGAACGGACCGCGTGGAGGAATACGTGCTTGGAGGCGGATTTCCAGAAGGCGCGGCAAAGAACCTGGAGCCCATAAGATATGCGCAGACGATAGTTGACAAGATAGTAAACGAGGACATCCCCCAGCAGTACGGGGTTCTGCACCCGGAACATATCCCGGACATAGTAAGGCTGCTGGCAGAGCGGACAGGCCAGCTGGTAGACTACCGCGATCTTGCCTCGGCTATTGGGATATCAAAAGATACGGTGAAGCGATATATCATGCTACTTGAGAAATCTTTCCTGCTTGATGTCGTCTATGCCAGCGGAAAGCATGGCTCATCCATAGCAAAGAGCAAAAAAATCTATTTTGCCCATCCCCAACTGGCTCGTGCCTATGCCCCCCTGCCCTTGGGGTTTCTGGTTGAGAATGCAGTTTACATGCAGTTAAAGCAGCTTGGGAAAACCGGTTTTTGGAGAAGCGGCCGCCAAGAGGTGGATTTTGTCCTTGAGAGGGAAGGCAGAGCCATTCCCATAGAGGTCAAGTACCAAAATTCCATTGCGCCCTCTGATCTGAAGAATCTCGGCTATTGCATGGGGCAGAAAGGCCAGGGCATTGCGATCACAAAAAATACCGAAGGCACCCTCAAGCTTGGGAATGGGAGTGTGAGGCTTGTCCCTCTCCACGAGTTTTTATACGACCCGAAATGCATTCTTTAGCGGCCCACGGGCAGGAAGCGCTTTCTTGATAATTAGCCCTCATCCGCAGGCGCGCCGCCCTCCCCAATCGGATCTGGGCTGATTTCGCCGCCTGCCTCGTTCCCGGTGGCCCCTGAATGCTGTTCAGAATAGCCGGCGGGAACGCACATCCTGTCAGCGTATATGCCTGAGCTGCAGAGGCCTGCAGTTTGCGCTTCTGCATAGGAATAGTCAGGCCTTTGCGCGCACAATCCATCCACACTTATGCCAGAGCAGCATTC